>DAOLVF010000006.1:0-11575 GCA_035420565.1 Spirochaetota bacterium
TAAAATGTTAATGAAAGGATGTTTGCACACTCATACTACATGTTCAGATGGAACGCTAACACCGCAACAGGTAGCTCTCATTTACGAGGAGAAGGGTTATGATTTTATTGCACTTACTGATCATGATTATCTTTTAAAACCTGGATTTGAGAAAATATACAATAACGTCAAAACCTCTTTGATGCTTTTTTCAGGAATAGAATTAACAGTATTTTTAAAAGGATATATTCATATTAACAGAATATTTGGAGATGTAAACTTACTACATATATTTAATCATTTACCAGAATACGATCTCGATATTGGACAAATTATGAATAGGTTATATTATCTTCAGAAAATGTTTCAAATAGATGCAGTTGAGATAACGGCTAAAGGATTTAAAGTGGATGGATTTGATACAATACATCTACCCTATCATTCTATTGTTTCAGATGATGCTCATACAGAGGTTGGTATTGGAAGAGCATGGATTGAACTGGATGCAAAAAAAAATAAAGACTCAATATTAAGAACTATCAAGCATGGTGATTTTTGGAATTGCTATTGCTAAAGTATGATATAGTTTAAGTATTATAAATTTTTATATGGAGGTTCGTGGGTTATGGCAAATAGAGTTGCTATCTGTGCTGTTGCTCAAATCAAAAATGATCCTAATCTTTGGCATGCTCGTTTCCAGAACATGCTATTGGAATGTTTTGAAGGTATCATATCCCAGACAAATGTTGGTTTTGATATGGAAAAGGGAATCCGCACTGTTTTAACATGCTCAGATGATGTTTGGGATGCGCGTACTATCTCTGATAATGCAATAACTGATGTTGTTGGGGCTCATTTCAGAGGTGAAGAAAAAATTGCACAGGAAAGTTTGAATGGTTTGGGGTATGCAATGGCATGTATCCTTTCCGGGCATGATGATATCATTTTGTACATGGGGCATATGAAGGAATCACAAACTGAAAGCAGGGGTATGTGTACCAATTTGGCATTTGATCCATTTTATTGCAGACCATTAGGAATGGATTTTGTAAATGTTAATGCTATGCAGGCAAGGGCGTATATGGCTACTTCTGGTATCAATGAAGAACATTTAGCTAATATTGTTGTACGTTCAAGAAAAAATGCGAAAAAAAATCCTTATGCACGAAACAATGTATTAGTTAAAGAAGATGATGTCATGAAATCCCCTTTGTTGTCTGATCCTTTGCGAGAGCTTCATTATTACCCTGCGACTGATTGGGCTTTTGGGATGCTTTTGTGCAACGAAAAAAGAGCAAAAGAATTTACAGATAAACCGGTATGGATGACTGGATTTGCCAACTGCATTGATAGCTATTTTTTAGGCGATAAAGATTTAACTTCCAATTTTACTCTAAAAAATGCAACTGAACGTGCATTAAAAAAAGCCGGGATCAAAGGATTAAAAAACAATTTTGAGTTATATGAATTATGTGATCATGCAGCATATCAATTGCCTATGTGGGCAGAGGGTATTGGTTTAATAAAAGATGGAGATGGTGGTAAATGGATAAGTGAAGGCGGATTGGATGAATGCAATATAAACATTTCAGGAGGAATGTTAAATGGGAATCCATTGCTTTTAGGAGGCGCGGCGAGAGTTATAGAGTGCTTTTATCAGTTAAGAGGCGAAGCAGATAAAAGACAGGTCAAAGGTGTCAAACGTGCATTGGCACAGAGTACCTATGGGGCAGCCGGTCAGCATCAGGCTGTTGTAATTATGGAAGTTTAGAGGAGGTAAGCTCATGGCAATAGAGAAAAATAGAAATGTGGCAATAATAGGTATTGGACAGACAAAGCATTCAAGTCATAGAGAGGATGTTAATCAGCCGGAGATGATTTATGAAGCTGTTTCATCTGCATTGAAGGATGCTAATTTAAGTATCAAGGATGTTGATTGTGTTGTCCATGGGAATATGGAGCTATTTGAAATGATCCATCAGCCTGATTTATGGCATGTATTAGGTACGGGTGCATATGGCAAGGATAGCATACGCATAACAACTGGAGGAACAGTTGGAGCAACGATAGCATGTGTTAGTGATAACCTTATAGCTTCCGGGATGTATGATGTCGTTATGGCTATTGGCTTTGAGAAACTACAGGAAGGACATACTACAGGTGGCATTACCAATATGGCTGATCCATTATGGTTCAGGAATCTGCAAACCGGAGCATTAACTGGTTCAACAGCGTATGATGTTATGCAGGAATTTGGAGAGGATAGAGCAAAGCGTGCTTCAATGATGTACCGTATTATTATGGATAAGCATGCATGCTTAAATCCCAATGCTCATAGAGCATTTGGACTTGAGTTTGATCAGATAGAAACATTAATGAATACATCTCCTCAATTGGTTGGAGAACTCAGGCTTATACACATGTGTTCGCAATCTGATGGTGCATGTGCTGTTATATTAGCCAGTGAGAAAAAAGCAAAAGAGCTATCAAAAAAACCTGTTTGGATACGTGATCATATTACCATACACCGTGAGGAAACATTTAATATATTTGGCTATCACCAAAAATATCCTGTATATAAAACTCATAAATTTGCTGCTGAACAATTGTTCAAACGGAACGATATTAAACAACCACTGGAATATTTTGATGTTTTTGAGATGTATGATCCAGCTTCATGGTGGGGTTTAGATTGGTTGCGTGATTTCTTTTTTCTAAAAGGGGATGAACATTTAAAACTGGTGGAAAATAAAGAGATCATGATTGGAGGATCAATGCCAATAAATCCATCAGGAGGAGTCATCGCTACAAATCCTATTGGAGCTACTGCATTATTGCGTGTTGCTGAAGCTGCCTTGCAGATAAGAGGAGATGCTGGAGCGCATCAGATACCCAATAACGTGAAACATGCTTTGGCTTCAGGGTTTGGTGGGACTATGTGGACGGTTCTTATGTTACTAGAAAAAGAATTAAACTGGTAGGAGGGTGCTATGGAATATTGGGGAGTTAAAGTTGAAGATATATTTAATACTATGCATAACAGGTTTAGACCTGAAGGTGCCAAAGGAGTAGTTGCTGAATTTGGTTATGATATCATTGGGGAAGGTAAATGGAAAATAAAAGTTAATGACGGTGAGTTAGAAGTTATCAAAACAGATGATATCAGTAACTGTGTTGCAGTTATGGTATGTGATGGGGAAACGTTTGTTGGAATTAATATAGGCAAGGTTGATGCTACAAATGCTTTTACATCAGGTAAGGTAAAGGTAGAAGGTGATTTTGGTCAGTTTGGAAAA
This sequence comes from Spirochaetota bacterium, assembly GCA_035420565.1. Taxonomy (GTDB): domain Bacteria; phylum Spirochaetota; class UBA4802; order UBA4802; family UB4802; genus UBA4802. The sequence continues at coordinate 3,276 of DAOLVF010000006.1, forward strand.
ACAGCAAAGATGTTTAAAAAATTTGTACTAAAAAAAGCTGCTATGTCTGTTAGAGATTATATTTTAGATATGTTTGGTACATTGGTACAGCGTTTCCAACCCAATAATGCACCACAAGAAGCAATTATAGTATATGATATAGGTGGTGAAGATGGTGGTGTATGGACTGCGTATATCAAAGATGGAAAATGCGAATTGAAAGAAGAATCACCTGCAAAATTTTCCGTGAAATTAGAAGTACAGGAGGCTAAAGACTGGGTGGATGTAATGCTGGGTAAAACAGATGCATTTTCACTTCTTTCTGCAGGGAAAGGTTCAATAGTTGGTGAAACTCAGATAGCGTTGAAATTAGAAGAGATATTCTCTAAATATCAGGATCCAATGGCTGGCGGCACTCCTGAGCAGGAACTTGTTGTATTAAAAAAAATTATTTCAGTTGATCAAAAATTTTCAACAGGTCCAGTAATGGGTAAATTTTTAAATGCATTAAAGAATAAGAAAATACTGGGAAACAAATGCCCAAAATGTGGCCGTATTCAATTGCCGGCACGTGAAGTATGTGCTGAATGTCGTGTGCGTGTAGATGAATGGGTTGAAGTTGGCCCTAAAGGTCAGGTTCGCTATATGGAATATGTGTACTATGCAAGTCCTGACCCGTTAACAGGTGAAACCAGGGAGACACCGTATGGAATGGCAAATATATTATTAGATGGATGCAAAGGTAATGATACATTTGCACATTTAATTCGCCGTGATCAGATAGACCTGATAAAAGGTGGAAAAGACGATGTTAGCGGTACACGTGTTAGACCTGTATGGAATGAGCACAGAACGGGGAGCATCTTTGATATAAAATATTTTGAGATTGATGAATGATGGAGGAACGATATGGCACTTGTATATGATAAAAAAGATTGTTTTATTGTTGAAGGAAAATTAGCTTTACCATATTCTTACTTTGCAGGAAGAGTAGGTAGTACCTTTATTACAACTCTACGGGATAAGAAAAAGATAATGGGGGTAAAATGTCCCGTTTGTAATAAAGTATATTTGCCGCCCAGACAAACATGTGAACGTGATTTAACTGATATAAGGGACAATTGGGTAGAGGTACAGCCTGCTGGTGAAGTGGTTAATTTTACTGTAGTGCGTTATGATGACAAATATTTACCACGCAAAGCACCATTTGTTATGGCTTTAATTAAACTGGATGGAGCTGATACACCAATAGTTCATATCCTTGATGGAGTTTCACCGGAAGAAGTCGTGATAGGGATGAAGGTTGAGGCAGTGTTTTCATCTTCACCAACGAACACTATTCTGGATATTGCACATTTTGCACCAAAGAAACCAGAAAAAGTTTATGTTTCCCAACGCAAAACAGGTGCAAAAGAAAAAGAGGGGGCTCAACCAATTTCTGATGAAGAAAAATTAAAACAAGAAAGGAGGAAAGGAATGTCAAAAAAGGTTATTATTACAGCAGCATTATCAGGGGCTGCAACTATGAAGAATCAAAATCAAGCAGTGCCCTATACACCTCAGGAGTTTGCAGAAGAATCATATAAATGCTATAAAGCAGGTGCAGCTATGATTCATGTACATGCTCGTGAAGATAATGGTATGCCAACACATGATCATAAGCGTATTAAAGATACCCATGATGCTATAAAAGAAAAATGTCCCGAGTTGATTGTTAATTTAAGTTCAGCAGTGGGTATGGGTAAAACACCTGAACAACGTATAAGCCAGATACTTTATGTAAAACCTGAGATGGCTTCACTGAATACCAATACTATGAACTTCAGTATTGTCGATAGAAAAACTGGTAAAGTATTTATAGACTTTATATTTGAAAATACATTTACGATGTTACAGGATTTTGGCAAAGCAATGGAAGAAAACAACATAAAGCCTGAGGTGGAAGTATATGATCTTGGTGGGCTTGATAATTGGTTTTTGATAGCTAAGCAGGGATTTTTTACAAAGCCATATAATTTCAATTTTGTATGGGGTGTTGCAGGAGGCATGGAATTTAGGCCTGATATGTTCATGGTTTTGAAGAATGCATTACCGGAGGGTGCAAATTTTACAACATGTGGTGTTGGAACAGAACAGTTCCCTTCAATAAATTTGTCATGCATGGTTGGAGGACATATGCGGGTTGGTCTTGAAGATAATATTAGAATTCCTACCGGTGAATTGGCAAAGGGAAGTTATGAGCAGGTTGAATGGGCGGTAAAAATTGCACAAATATTGGGTAGAGAACCAGCTACTCCGGATGAAGCACGAGAAATTATGGGTCTGAAAAAACAATAATATTTCTTATCCCTGCATCTGCTTATTATCACGGATAGATGCAGGGAATATCTATTTTGTACGATAGTTATTTGTAAACTACTGGCACATTGAGAAATTACGATTATACCAATGATGTGATGACATTAGCTATTTGATGAGGAGATGTGATTTGATAGAGTTTGGGAATTTTGAGTAACGATGATTTTAAAAATGGTTAATGGAAGCATATGGTTTTTATCTGTTAGCATACCATTAATGATGATGGTTTTAGTTAAGAAGTTGTTCATGGCCAGCGTGCAACCACCTATAAGGAATGAAAATAGGTTGCATGACAAACCCCGTAAGGATGACATTATACTATCAGTATTGACGATTACAATGTAGATTCCGGGTCAAGCCCGGTATGACGTTGAGTAGGACGTCATCCTGAATTTATTTCAGGATACAACGTTACATGTTGAGATTCCAGATTAAGCATGGAATGACAGGGATGCATATTACATAGGTATGGATGAGATAATGCGTACTTTTACTATATGCAATTAAAATTCAGGATTGAATTATGAATGATAAATGTTATTATCAGATAGAAAAAGAAAATGTTGCTGTAGTTTATTTTAATAATCCACCAATTAATGCTTTAGATACTGAAACAATGGAATCGTTTGAAGAAATTATGAGGATATTGATAACCGATGATAAAGTGCATGTTATCGTGCTCACGGGGAAAGGCTCTACATTTATAGTTGGTGCTGATGTAAATGAAGTCGCAAAAGTTAATACCTTCGATAAAGGGGTAGAAATTACAACGAAAGCACAGGCAATAGTTTCATTATGTGAACTATCGCCCAAACCAGTTATTGCAATGATTAATGGGTTGTGTTTAGGTGGTGGGATGGAGATAGCTCTTTCCTGCCATATCAGGATTGCAAGTAATACAGCTCAGATGGGTTTGCCGGAGATAATGCTGGGTATTATTCCGGCATTTGGTGGAACACAGCGTAGTCCACGACTGCTTGGCAAGGCTAAAGCACTGGAGTTTATGTTAACAGGAATGTTTATTAATATGCAGGAAGCATTACAAATAGGATTGGTTAATAGAGTTTATGCTCCCGATGAATTAATTGAAGAAAGTTTAAAGTTTGCTTCTTCAATTGCAAAGAAAGGACAGATTGCTGTACGATCTATTGTAGAAGCAGTCATGAAGGGTAGCTCAATGAATCTGGAAGATGGATTACGATTGGAAAGTACCCTGTTTGGGAGGTTAGCTGAATCACATGATAAAAAAGAAGGTATCGATGCATTTTTAAATAAAAGAAAACCAATATTTAAACATTGTTAAGAAATTGGAGGCAACGCATGGAGGAAAAAACGATTAATCAGGTTTTTAGGAATAGAGTGCAAAAATATGGTTCACGCATAGCTCTTGAAAAAAAATTAAATGGCAAATGGGAAAGTGTTTCATGGGAAGATTATTATAAAAGGGCTGCATATGTTGGATTGGCGTTAAATGACATGGGATTGCAAAAAGGTGATAGGGTATCATTGCTTTCAGAAAACCGTTTGGAATGGCTTTATGCTGATATGGGCGTTCTGGGAGCTGGAGGTTGCATAGTCCCTATTTATCCTACTTTAATTGATGATGAAGTTGAGTATATAGTTTCCCATTCTGATTCAAAATTTTTAATAGTAGAAAATAACGCTCAATTACAAAAGGGTTTGTATACTGCAAAGCGTTATCCTGGTTTAAAAAAGATTATTGTTATAGATACAACTGAAGTTAATGTTAATCCCATGATTATGGATTATAATGAGCTTCTTGATAAAGGAAAAGTGTTATATAATAAAAATCCTGAAGCATTTGCATCATTAGCTGATACTATTGCTCAGGATGATCTTGCAACCATAGTGTATACATCAGGAACTACCGGTGTTCCTAAAGGAGCTATGATTACCCATAAAAATATCATGGCAGTTATAAAGGCACTTGATACCATTGAACCTCATTATGCATATGATAGTGATCAAACTGTACCATTTTTACCGCTTAGCCACGTTTTTGAAAGAGTAGCAGGGCACTTTTATGGAATGTATGTAGGTATAACTGCATCATATGCAGAAAGTTTAGATACGTTAATACAGGATATTCAGGAAAAACGGCCAACAGTTGTGCTGGCAGTTCCCCGTGTTCTTGAAAAGGTATATCAGCAAATAATATCACAGGTACAGGAGCAATCACCTTTTAAGCAAAAGGTATTTTATTGGGGGCAAAAAGTTGGCAGTAAAATCAGTGAATTGAGAGAGCAGAAAAAAAATCCAGGATTTAATTTGTCCTTGAAATATAAAATAGCATATGCAATAATTTTTAAGAAGTTGCAAAATGCATTAGGGGGAAGAGTCCGCTGGATGACAGCTTCAGGCGCTCCAACAGCAAGAGAAATAATTTTATTTTTTAACTCAGCCGGAATTATGGTTATTGAAGGGTATGGAATGACCGAATGCTGTGCTCCAGCAACCATGAGCAATATTGCTGATTATAGAATTGGAACGGTAGGCAGACCATTGCCGGGAGTTGATATCAAAATTGCTGATGATGGTGAGATTCTTATTAAAGGTGATAATGTTTTTAAAGGCTACTGGAAGATGCCTGAAGAGACAAAAGACTCATTTACTCAGGATGGATATTTCATGAGTGGTGATATAGGTTTATTTGATGATGCTGGTTTTTTAATGATTACAGACAGGAAGAAGGATTTAATTATTACTTCAGGCGGCAAGAATGTTGCACCACAAAAGATTGAAAATCTTATTAAATCCGATCCTCTATTCACAGAGGCGATAGTTATTGGTGATAAGCGAAAGTATTTAATTGCACTGGTTAATATAAGTCAAGAACAGGCAGAGCGAATTGCAAAAGAAAAGGGTATTAATGTTAATAGCCTTCATGATCTTTTCAATAATCCACGATTTCAAACGATAGTTGAGGAACATATAGAAAAATGCAACCAAAAGCTTGCTCGATATGAAACAGTAAAAAAAGTGGGCATTATAAAGAATGAATTTTCCAAAGAAACAGGTGAGCTTACCGCTACTCTTAAAGTAAAGCGTAAAGCTGTTCAGCAAAAATATCAGTCAATCATTGATTCCTTATATGAGGAGGATGCAAAAACTATTCAGATTTATTAAAAGCGTATATTATTGATTAGATGTTCAATCAATTTATGAATGTATGCTTTATTTTGAATGATAAGCAGGAGGTTACTATGGCATTAGGTACTCGGGATAACGATACGGAAGGTGTAATGCTATCGGGGAAAAATGAACTGTTTACCGATCCTGATCCCGATAAAGCCAGAGCTTTTTTCAGGAATAAATCCCGTTCTATGACACCGAAGCTGGCACAGATTAAAGATGTTGTACGTGATATGATTAAAGATGGTGATTATATTGCCATTGGAGGTTTTGGTGCAAACCGTATACCAACAGCAATTGTTCATGAAATTGTGCGTCAGCATAAAAAACATCTCGGATTTGCCGGTCACACGTCAACACATGATTTTCAGGTGTTTATAGCGGGTAAATGCATTGATCGCTGTGATGTTGCTTACATCATAGGATTGGAGGCTCGAGGACTATCGCCCAATGCACGTCGTGCTGTTGAAAGCGGCACAATTAAGCTTACTGAATGGACAAATGCATCACTTTCATGGCGACTCAAAGCAGCAGCTATGGGTATATCTTTTATACCTACCCGTAATATATTGGGAACAGACACATTTAAACACAGTGCTGCCAAAACGATAACATGTCCATTTACGGGAAAAAAATATGCAGCCATGCCAGCCTTGTTTCCAGATTTTGCCGCTATTCATGTTCATGAAGCAGATATCTATGGGAATTGCAGGGTATATGGAGCATCAGTATCAGATTTTGATCTGGCAAAAGCTTCAAAAAGAGTGGTAATAACAACAGAACGGATTATACCACATGATGAAATACGAAGAGAACCTGAAAAGACTGTCATTCCTTACTGGTGTGTTGATGCAATTATTGAAGTACCGTATGGCAGTTACCCCGGTAATATGCCGTATGAATATTTTAGCGATGAAGAGCATCTCAAAACATGGCTGAAAGTTGAACGAGATCCTGAAGAATTAGAAATATTTTTGCAGGAGCAAATTTATGGGGTGAAGGATTTTTATGAATACCTCAATTTGAATGGTGGTATTGAAAAAATGAAAAAGCTCAGAGCCATAGAATATCTGATCAATAATAAATAGGGAGGTGAGCTATGGAATATAATGCTATGGAACTCATGATATGTGTAGCAGCACGAAATTTAGAAGATGGGGCGACAGTTGTTGTTGGAACAGGTGCTCCCTGCGCAGCAGCAATGCTTTCCCAAAAAATATATTCACCAAATTTGTGCATTTTGTTTGAAGCAGGAGGTGTTGCCCCAATATTGCCTACAATGCCCATATCAGTGGGGGATTCACGAACATTTCATAAAGCAATTATGGCAAGTTCAATGCCAGAGGTTATGGAGACATGTCAGCGTGGAATGGTTGATTATACATTTCTTGGTGGTGCACAGATAGATATGTATGGGAATATAAACTCAACAATGATTGGGGATGACTATCAAAAACCTAAAGTGCGCTTTCCCGGCTCAGGTGGTGCAAATGATTTAGCGTCACTGTGCTGGCGTACGATGATGATGACGGTGCAGGATGCTCGCAGGTTTACCGATAAACTTGATTTTATAACTTCACCGGGCTATTTAAAAGGTGGCAGATCACGATATGATGCCGGCTTGCCCGAAGGTACAGGACCTTACCGGATAATTACCAATATGGCAGTAATGGGATTTGATGATGAAACAAAGTGGATGATGGTACTGTCAATTAATCCAGGTTATAGCCGACAGGATGTTCAGGATAATTGTGGTTTTGAATTGAAATGGGCAAAGAAGATAGATGACACCAAACCTCCAGCGGATGAAGAATTGCGGATATTACGTGAAGAGGTTGATCCTCATCATTATATTATAGGAAGATAAAAGGATAAAAATATGGGAAATATATTTCATGGTATTGAACCATCGGTATATAAAAGTCAGATCAATGTTCCCTATCAGTGGTGGGCAGGTGAAACTGCATCTAAATATTTTATAGCATTAAGGGATGAAAAAAAAATATTGGGGAAACAATGCCCACAATGCGGTAAAGTTTATTGTCCACCAAAAAAAACCTGCCCTTCATGCTTTACTGAAACCAATGCATGGAAAGAGGTTGGTCCTAAAGGAAAATTGATTTCATATACTATAGTTTTACGACAACTGGCAGCTTTACAGAAAAAAGTTCCGGTTGCTTTTGGTTTAATTTGTATAGACGGTGCGGATAATGCAATGCTTCATTATATTGGTGATGTGGATGTAAATAACATTACTATAGGGATGGAAGTAGAGGCTGTTTTTGCAGATGATAGAAATGCAACAATTAATGCCATTTCGCATTTCAAACCGCTGACTTAGGAGGAAAAGTATGGATGCAGCTATCATTGGTATAGGAATGACAACAATAGAAAAAAACAAAATAGCCTGTAATTATGCAGATTTAGCATGGGAAGCGGTCAATAAGGCATTAGCAGATGCATCAATAACAATAGATGATATTGATAATGTGATAACAACCTCAAGCGATTTTTGGGATGGCAGAACCATTTCATGTATGGCGGTAGGAGATGCCTGTGCTGTACGGCATAAAAATTGTTCGGCAGTTGAAGGGGATGGAACTTTTGGAGCAGCATATGGATTAAGCAGAACATTGTCAGGGGATTACAAAACCACGCTGGTAACTGCTCATAGTAAAGGTTCAGAGAGTATATCCAGCATCATAACCAATGCTGCATTTGATCCCATTTATGAACGAAGCTTAGGACTGGACATGATAAGTGCCAGTGCAATACAGGCAAAGCAGTATATGCATGTTACAGGAACAACC
>DAOLVF010000006.1:11675-34714 GCA_035420565.1 Spirochaetota bacterium
GATAAGTGCCAGTGCAATACAGGCAAAGCAGTATATGCATGTTACAGGAACAACCCCTGAACAATTAGCCCTTGTTTCCTGTAAAAATCACAAAAATGGAAAGGATAATCCTTACGCGCAACTGCCAATGGATATTACAGTAAATGATGTACTCAATTCTGAAATGATTGCTGAACCATTACACAAGTTAGATTGTTCTCCGGTTTCAGATGGTTGTTGTGCCATTATCATAGCAAATGCAGAGTTTGTTAAGAAAGTAAAAGCTAAACCGGTGTGGATTAAAGGAGTGGCTTTTTGCAGTGATGCGTATTTTATGGGCGACAGAGATTTAACAAAAACTATCGCACTGGAAAATGCTGCTAAAAAAGCATATATGATGGCAGGGATAACCAATCCAGAAAATGAAATTGATATTGCTGAAATATACGATGCGTTTACCTACCAGGAGTTGATGTGGATTGAAGGGCTTGGGTTGGCAGAATATGGGAATGCTGGCAAACTTTTAGAAAAAGGAATTTTTAATAAAAATGGTAAATTACCGGTTAATCCATCGGGTGGATTGTTAAGTGGACATCCAGTCATTGCAGCAGGTTTGTATAGAATTGCAGAGATTGTTTTGCAGATTCGCGGAGAAGCAGGTGCACGGCAGGTAAATGCTAAACGTGGCATTGCCCATGGTGTTAACGGTATATGTGGCCAATCACACTGCGTATGGGTTCTGGATAAAGAAAAATAGGAGGATGGTATGGCTAAGCGCAGAGTTGCAATTGTTGGCACAGGCCAAACTAATCATAAAAGTCATAGACCTGATGTTAATGGACAGGAACTAATACATGAAGCGGTAGTTAGATCATTACAGGATGCAGAACTGTCCATTAATGATATTGATGCCATTATTATTGGGAATATGGATCACTTTGAGGGTATTAACTATGTAGATTGCTGGAGTATAGATGGTTCAGGTGGTTATCATAAGCCTATTATGAAACTTACAACTGGTGGGACTACGGGGAGTACACTTGCAATTGGTGGATATCATCTTGTTGCATCAGGAATGTTTGATAAAGTTCTTGTTATAGGCTGGGAAAAAAATTCTGAATCAGATACTACCGGTGCTATTACCACAGCATTTGATCCTATATGGGACAGGCTTGTATTTGCAGGAGCTATCTCCGGATTGGCCGTTGAAGCGCAAAGTTACATGGCAAAATATGGTGCCACTGACAGGGATGGTGCGCGTGTTTCTGTTCGTGACCGAAAGCATGCGTGCAATAATCCATATGCCCAGTTGCGAAAGGAGGTTACCTTAGAGGAGGTATTAGCATCGCCCATGCTGGCAGATCCAATACATCTTTTAGATGTGTGTCCGCGAACTGATGGTGCGTGTGCAGTTGTTATGGCATCTGAAGATTGTGCAGAAACAATAACATCAACACCTGACTGGATTTGGGCAACGGCAAATCGACATACGTATTCATATTTAGGAGATGTCAATTGGGGCGAGCTGGATAGCATAGCTGATGCTTCAAAAGAGCTTTTTAAAAAATCGGGTATCAATGAACCAAGAAAACAAATTAATGTCATTGAAATGTATCAGCCGTATTCACTGGCAGGAATTATATGGATTGAAGATATGGGGATTATCCCACGAGGAAAAGGTGCTGAATATATATGGAGCGGAGCAACAGATATGGGTGGGGAGCTTCCCATCAATCCGTCAGGTGGTGTTATTGCATGTAATCCTATTGGCGCTACAGGATTAATACGCTGTGCAGAAGCTGCCATGCAGGTCATGGGAAAGGCTGAAGGAAGGCAGGTTCCTGATGTTAACTTTGCTGTTAGCACTGGCTTTGGTGGTTGCATGTGGACAGATATGATACTACATGGTAAAAAGAAACCCAATCTTTAGGAGAGAAAGTATGGAAAACCTTGAGCATATAATTATAGAATCTGGAAAAGCTGTACAACCTTTTCACTATTCAGTGGGTATGTACGGCAGTAAGTTCTTTCATGAACTTAAAAATAACAGAAAATTTGTTGGAGTTCGATGTCCTAAATGCAAAAAAGTATATGTTCCCCCGCGTCAGGTGTGTGGTGAATGTTTTATGGAAATGAAGGATTTTATAGAGGTAGGACCAAAAGGAATAATCAGTACATTTACAATCTTGCGTTTTGCTTTTATAGATCCAGAAACCGGGCTGCAAAAACCAGTACCGTATGGCTATGGATTTATTAAGCTGGATGGTGCTGACACGCTATTCCAGCATTTTATTGATGTAACAGAAGAATCTAAAGTAAAGATTGGTGCACGTGTAGAACCTGTTTTTTCAGATGAAAAGAAAGGCACCATTAAAGATATATTATATTTCAGGATCATTGATTAACATATGAGTTTGATAGAAGTAAATAATGATATGCGGGTAATAATGGACAGGGAAGCTTTTTTTGTTATGCTTTTGGCCGGTACCGATAAGATTAGATCTGGATACGGTAATGGCGATAGTTTGTTAATTGATAGTGAGCATAGTATATTTGCTATTGCTGATGCAACCGAACGATTTCCCAATGCATCACGCATATTGCTTTCAAAAATTATGGGAGGTTTAGCCAGCATTCCTGATACTTCTGAACAGTGGCGTGCCTATATCAATGCAATATACCGACAACAGGAATACCATTTAAAAACCACATTGAGTTTGATAGCACTAAAACAGTCACATAATGGATGCGAAGCATTTGTAGTACATGGTGGCGATAGTTCTTTAAAGATATTTAATCGCTTAAATAAAAAACTTTTATATAAATCAACAGCCAATATGAATTTTGCAGGGAGAAGTACATCTATTGATACCATTGATTCCATTAATTTAGAATCAAACACACGAATAATTATACATAGTGATGGATTTAATGATATCATGAAGATTGGCGCTATTGATTTTGATGATATTATTGCTGCTCCACTATTTGATTGTATATCATTAATTTTAAGCCAGGTAAATGCTAAAAATTTTAACAATGAATATGATGATGTGGGATTATTGATAGTTGATGTACCTGAAATATTTAATGTTATATCTGGTGGTATTCTAATGGGTGGAACAACTCATTGTGAGGAACGATGTTTGCAGAATAATTTAACCATATGTGATTATAGTTCTCTTATAAAAACTTTTTGAATATGGTATAGTTTATAATTGATTGGTCATTCAATCAGAATGTAGAGGATACTGATGAGAGTTAAGCAGGAACGAAACAGCATATATGATACACGGCGTTTACAGCTTACTGCTGCAGCATATAATGTCGTGAGTAAAAAAGGATACTATAATTTTACTATTAAAGATATAGCAGATGAAGCCGGGATGTCTGCAGGGTTGGTTCATTATTATTTTAAAAATAAACAGGATTTGCTGCTAAATCTTCTGCGTCAGATAAATACCAATATACGATTGGCATTGCAAAATGATCTGGCTAATATCGAAGATCCAGTTGATAAATTGAGTGTTTTTATACTCAGGGCATGTAATCTCATAATTGAAGAAAAAAATTATTTCTATGTACTTTTAGATTTTTGGACACAGCTCAACCATAATGAACGTATGAGGAAAGCAATACAAAAGTTATATCAAAGTTACCGGAAAGTATGCTCGGATATACTCAATGAAGGGATAATTAAGGGCAAGATTAAGCAAATTGATGTTATCTATACAGCTACGATGATTGTTTCCATGGTGCAGGGTTTAATCATTCAGTATGTTATAGAACCTGAAGCTTTTGATTATTCATACTATGTAAATAAAATAAAAAATCAAATTATTGAAACAATAATTTCAAAGGGGGTAAACAATGGAATTTAGTTTTTCTGAGGAACAGCTTTTATTCAGGGACACAATATATAAATATGCAAAAAATGAGATAGTACCACTATGTGAAGAAGCTGATTTGAAATCAGAGTTTTCATTTGAAATCTGGCAAAAATTAGCTAGGATGGGATTATTGGGATTACCATTCCCTGAAGAGTATAACGGACAGGGTGCTGATGTTGTTACATGTTGTCTGGCATCAGAGGCTTTAGGTCATGCAGGCGTTGATAGCGGCCATCTTCTGGCTTTAGGAGCCCATACCTATTTATGTACTGATACATTATTTAAACATGGAAATGAGCATCAAAAAAAAACATATGTACATAAATTAGCAAATGGGGAATGGATAGGATGCATGGGATTGACAGAACCAGGTGCTGGCTCTGATGCTGCAGCGTTACAAACAACGGCAGTAAAAAAAGGCGATAGATGGATATTAAATGGTTCAAAAACATTTATTACCAATGCACCTGTTGCTGATGTTTGTGTGGTGTATGCGACTGTTGATAAATCAAAAAAACACGCTGGCATAACGGCATTCATTGTGGAAAAAAATTTTAAAGGATTTTCCACCGGGAAACCTTTTCATAAACTGGGGGTCAGAGCATCTACTACTTCAGAAATATTTTTAGAAGATTGTGAAATCCCTGAAGATAACGTATTGGGTAATATTGGCGAAGGATTTATGTATGCTCACCAAACGCTGGAATGGGATAGAAGCGCTTTACTGGCTCCCTTTGTTGGTGCAATGCAGTTTATGATAGAGCAATGTGCACGATATGCAACTGAACGAGTTCAATTTGATAAACCTATAAAAAGCTTTCAGGCAATACAGCATAAATTAGCTGATATGAAAATGGTTATGGAAGCAGCACGGTTAGCGGTATACAGAGTTGCTTCATTAAAGGATGCAGGATATCCAATAAATCATCTCCAGGCTTCTATCGCCAAAGCATTTGTTGGTGATTGGGGCTTTAAAGTAGCATCTGATGCTGTACAAATTTTTGGTGGGTATGGCTATATTCATGATTATCCGGTTGAAAGGATGATACGGGATGCAAAATTAGCTCAAATAGGCGGGGGAACATCCGAAATACAGCGGCTAATAATATCACGTCTGTTAACATTGTAATATAGTTAGGTCAGGAGGCTATTATATGAACTATGAGTTAAATGATATACAAAAATCAATAAAAGAAAATTTTAAAAAATTTTGTGAAAATGAAATAAAACCCAATGCCAGTATCCTGGATGCAGGCGATGAAAAAGCTGTTGAGTTATTGAAAAATAATATTAAAAAATTAGGTCAGCTTGGTTATATGGGCATGATACATGAAGAAGCATTTGGCGGAACTGATCAAGACCTTATTAATTTTGCAATAGCTGGTGAAGAAGTTTCAAAAGCATGTGCTGCAACTTTTTTATCAGCCGGTGCAAGTTGTGGACTATGTGGTATGCCTATTCGGCTATTTGGCAATGATAAGCAAAAAGAAAAATATTTACCCGGTATTATATCGGGAGATGTAATTGGGAGCTTTGGATTAACCGAGCCGCAAGCCGGTTCAGATGCAACAGCTATAGCTACAACGGCAAAAAGGAAAGGTGCTAAATGGATTTTAAATGGTACTAAAACATTTATAACCAATGCCCCCATTGCTGATGTATGTCTTATAATGGCTTATAATGATAAAGAAGCCGGTCCTGGTGCGGGGGTTACTGCTTTTTTGGTTGATACGCATACACCGGGATTTTCTATTGGAAAGCCATTTGACAAATTAGGGTATAGAGGTTCGCCGACATCTGAGATATTTTTAGAGGATTGTGAAGTTTCGGATGACGCTGTCCTCGGTGAATTGGGTAAAGGATTTATTCAGGCTATGCAAACTCTTGAATATGGAAGAATAGGTATGGCGACAGTTTCTCTTGGAGTGGCTGTTGCCTGTATGGATGAGGCGGTAAAGTATGCATCTGTGCGAAAAGCATTTGGTAAACCAATAAACCGTTATCAGGAAATATCATTTAAACTGGCGGACATGATGATATTAACTGATTTATCTCGATTACTGATATATAAAGCTGCCTGGGCCAAGCAAATGAATGATCCTGAGGCAGCAGTATTGGCTTCATGTGCAAAACTGTTTGCCAGTGAAGCAGCAACACAAATAGCAAGCTGGGCACTGCAAGTTCATGGTGGGTATGGCTATATTAAGGAATTCCCTGTGGAACGGTTATACCGGGATGCAAAATTGGGTGAAATTGGTGAAGGTACTTCTGAGATACAGAGGATACTCATAGCACGAGATATTTTACAAAAATATGGAAGCTAATGGAGGAGATATCTATGACTGTTGATAAAAAGTTTATTGGTAAAACATGGCCAACAGTGATATATGAAGTGGGTAAAGAAAAAATAAAAGAGTTTGCACAAGCAATAAAGAGTAACAATCCTTATTATTTCAATGACGAATTTGCTTTACAATCTAAATACAAAACGATAGTAGCACCACCAACGTTTGCTGTAGTGTTTGGAGCAAAACTGATAGAACCAATATTTATGGATAATGAGCTTAGTTTAAACATAGCTATGCTTGTGCATGGTGAGCAGGAATTTGAATTTTATACCATGGTAAAAGCTGGTGATATTTTATATTCCAATGCCAGGATTATTGGTATTGAAAATAAAGAAAAGTTAGACGTAGTGACAATTGAAATCATGACAAAAAATCAGTACAATCAGGATGTATGTAAAGGAATATATACTTTTGTAGTGAGGAAATAAGGATGAAAACAATGTATGAAAAAAACAATATAGATGCTGGAGACTCTTTTAAAGTACAACAGGAGATTGATAAATACCGAGCTATTTACTATGCTGGTGCATCAGGAGATTTTAATCCAATACATATTGACGCTGAATTTGGGAAAATGGTTGGGTTGGGTGGTGCAATATTGCAGGGGCTGTGCACTCTGGGTTTTACTGCTGATGCAGTTACCACATGGATTGGTGACCCTGGCAGATTAAAAAAATTAAAATGCCGATTTTCGTTACCGGTAAAAATGGGTGATATCATAACCATAGAAGGATTGGTAACAGAAGTGCGTGGGGACTCTGGAACAGTGGAAATAAAAGTTATTAATCAAAATGGGAGTGATGTTTTAACAAATGTACAGGCCGAGGTAGTGGCAAAATAAATTGTATGGTATTGCTGCTATCTTTGCAAACTATTCTTTTAATCCAGGAAAACTATTGATAAGGTGGTTTCACAATCTTTTGAAAATAGTATCGCAATGCATCATTTCATTCTTAGAAAATAGGCTTATCAATAACAGGTAAAAGATATTCATTATATAGTGTAAAGGTTTTGTCATCCTTAAATAATGAAAAGAACTTTTTTTTCAACATTTCAGATTGTAGTGAAGTTGTAAAAATATTATTTCGTTCATCACTATCATTTGATAAATCATACAGTTCATATTCAATGCCATAATGGGTTGGCATATATATCAATTTATAATTGTTTGCAATTATGCATCGATGCTTTGCAATAGTAATACAATATTCATAATATGGAGTAATGGTAATCTCGTCATGGTAGTGAAAATCAATTGTTGAGATACCGGTAATATCCGGGTACATTATACGCTTTTTCTGAAAAAAGAAGTTACCGGTATTATCAAACCATATACCTGTTTCACAGTATGCATCAAAATTACGTTTGTGTTTTTTTAAAAGGGATGTGCCATCAAAGGATTCTGGTTGTTGAATATCCAGTAGATCAAGAATAGTGGGGGCTATATCTATAGCACTTCGTACAGCACGGTGATGTTGGTATGGTATACCCGGACCTGCAAAGATACAGGGGATTACCATGCTATACTTACCACGCAGATGTTCACCATGTCCCATGCCGTAGTCATATTCGTAAAGATTTTCACCATGATCCGAAAGGATTATGATGATGGTGTTGTCATATATATTTTTATCTTTACAATACTGTATAACCTTTCCAACAGCTTCATCAAACGCATAGACACAACCATCATATAATGCTCTAATATATTCAACTTCGTTCTCAGAAGGAGAGTATTCATGTGCTTCACCTTCGGAATTAAGTGACACAACCCTGTTTTTAGAATATTTAAATGGACCACTATAGTGCCTGTCGGTAAATAAATTATAGTAGGGATAGCATGCAGGGTAGGGAAAATGCGATATTGAAAAAAATGATGTTATAAAAAATGGCTTTTTTGTTTTTATACTTTTACTTATTTCAGTTTTTATATCCTGAACAACAAATTCGGGGTCAGCAAATTCGGCAAATTCTTTTATCTCTGGAAAACAATAAAAACCAGCTTTATTGGTTAAAAATGGCAAAAGGAACGTATGATTTTTTAAGATGATCTGTTGTATCATAACACGCATATTAAATGTTGGTGCTTTCACTGTTTCGTAGCCCAAATCAATACGCGGGAAAATATCAGCAGCAAAGTCGCCAACCACCGATGTATAGTAACCATGGTGTGACAATATTTTTGGCAATGTTATAAAATTTTGTTTTCGGGTAACCGCCATTGGAAACATGTGGCTAATATGATGTTTCATGGGTAGCTGTGATGTTATAATACTAACCCATGCCGGGAATGTACGCGGTACAACAGTGTAAACATTGTGAAAATTTGCTCCCTGTTGTATTAGCGTGTCGATAGTGGGTGTTGTTTTACGATAATAACCATACCCGCTAAAATGGTCGGGGCGCAATGCATCGCTGGCTAAAATAATAATGTTTGGTTTGGTGGTGGTTTTATTATGGGCGATAGTTATTGGTAATAAAGATATTGTTACAATAGTAACTATCACACATGCAACAATCATTTGCTTTTTTTTATTGCGTAACGATGCCATCTGCTGAAAATATATTTTCATATGATTAAATAATTGTCTATACACAACGAATACAAAAGCAGCAATGAATGGCACAACAATACTGCATTGCAACGCCATAAAAAAATCAGGAGAAAAGTTATTGGTTAAAAGTATTTGAAAATTTTTGTAGATTATATTTTTATTGAAGATGGTATCCAGATATAATTGCGGATACATGACAATGCTTTTGCATAATTGCAAAAATGCAATAATAAATGTCAATGCCGCAGTTAAAAAACTTTTTGAAATATTGCCGAGTGATGCGTTAAACAGTGATGTTAATGCTGTTATTCCATAGTAAAAAAATATACTTAAAGATAATCCAATACATAAATATGCTGCTAAAATTTTTATAAACGATATGATGATTAACAATATATATTGCGAAATAATGATATCTACAACATTTTTGCTGGTATTGCCCATATATGAAAATGACATATTAAAAACAATGGCATAGATAAAAAAAATAGTAAAAACTGTTAAGCCTGGTAAAACAATTATTTGGTATAACAATATTTTTTTTAAAAACTTTTTTATCATCACTATTCCTCTAAAAAAAGTAGAAATATAATTTCATGTTTAAAATATCAGTGTGTTAGTACTAAACTGTAATAAAATTATTGAACTTGCATCATTTACAAAATTTTCATAATAGTTTATATATACTCTGTTATTGAGTATATAGCACATTTCAAGCAAAAAGTATAATTGTAAATAATTAAATATTGATTAATTACATTATATTGGATGGGTCATTATATATATTTTAGTTAAGCATGATTATATCCAATACATAATGGTATTTGAAATAAATATAAAAATATCACAATATAATAGAACATGTTCTATTATATTCTTGACAATTTCTACCATTTTAAGTGATTATCAATATAATTGGGAAGTATAGACTTTCCCATTATATTAAAAAATTAATTATAAACGGAGGTAATTTTAATGGATACAAATGTTTTACTAAAGAAAAACAATTATGTTGCAACTATAATACTTAACCGTCCTCCTGCAAATTCTATCAATATTCATGTCAGAGAAGAGTTGTATGCTATAGTAAAGGAATTAGAAGATGACAATACTATTAGAGTTCTGATAATAACCGGTGCAGGCGATAAGGGTTTTAGCGCAGGTATGGATGTAACTGATGTAGCAAATCTGGATAAAGGTCCTGATGCAATTGAACTTTTTAATTATATTGATCGATATCCAAAGCCGGTAATAGCAGCTATAAATGGCTATGCATTGGGTGGCGGTTGTGAATTAGCGTTAGCATGCCATTTTAGATTGATGACAGATATGCCAAAAGCATTCATTGGTTGCCCGGAAGTAAATTTAGGTATTACTCCTGGTTGGGGAGGTATTCAACGTATGACCCGCCTGTTAGGACGTAGCAAAGCACTTGATTGTATACTTTTTAGCAAACGATTAACTCCTCAAGAAGCATTATCAATTGGTCTTGTTGATCGAGTGTTCCCACATGAACACTTTATGGAAGAAGTACAAAATTTTGCTGATTCTCTTGCAAAACGTGCACCATTAGCGGTAAGCTGTATCCTGAAGGGTATGATAACTGGTATAGAGAAAGGTATTGATGAGGGTTTAAAAGTAGATCGGCAATGCTCAGCTATGCTGGCAAAAACAGAAGATGCAGCAGAAGGATTTATGGCTTTTGCTCAAAAGCGTGAGCCTGTTTTTAAAGGCAGATAATAAATAGATAGTAACTATCGCCTACTAATTGTAATGCAAGGTATAATTAATCTTCAAAATAATTTTCTTGCATGGATACAGTAAGTCCATCAGAGCCACGTATGATTTTTTCTAAAGCGTAGATACCAGTAAGTTCATAACGGAAGAAATATGCAAGTGTTTGCATCTTTCCTTCAAGAAAATCCTTACTGTAGCTTCCTGAACTGTTGTTAATACTATGTTGCACAGCTATTCCCTGTAATAACCATTGCCATGCTATGCAAATGAGACCGCTAAATTCAAGAAAAAGAGTAGCGTCGGCAAGAAAACGTTCAATATCACCTTTAACCGCAAATTGAATGAGAAAGCCGGTTACCTCCTGCCATAAAGCTGCAGCTTTATCCAAATCTTCAGCATAGCTGATAAGCGAAGGGTATTGTTTTGCTGAAGCGATAGTTTTGTAAATTTCAGTCATATATACTTTAGCGGTAGCACCGTTTTTCATCGTGACTTTGCGGCCAAGAAGGTCCATTCCCTGTATGCCTGTTGTGCCCTCATGGATGGGGTGTATGCGTGAGTCGCGCATGTATTGTTCTACAGGAAACTCGCTTGAATAACCATAGCCACCCATACACTGAATAGCTAAACTTGTAGAAACGACGCCCATCTCTGCAGGATAGGTTTTAACTATGGGTGTGAGCATATCTAAAAAAAGTTCATACTTTTCTTTTTCTTCGCCAGCACTGGTATTGATGAGATCCACCAGTTTACCTGTTTGTATTATTAATGAAAGTGAACCCTCTACGATAGCTTTTTGCTTTAAAAGCATCCTCTTAACGTCTGCATGGTGTATGATGGGTATTTGAGGAACAGAAGGATTCTTTTCAGTAATTTTACGTCCCTGACGGCGTTCCTTTGCATATTCCAGCGATGTCTGGTAGGCAGCTCCGGCTATGGCAGCAGCTCCTAAACCCACATTAATTCTAGCTTCATTCATCATATGAAACATATAGCTAAGCCCTTTATTGGGTTCGCCAACAAGGTATCCACGGCAATCATCCGCTTCGCCCATACTTAGCTGTGCGATAGGGGCTCCCTTATATCCCATTTTATGATAACACCCCGCACAGTTGACATCATTGAAAATAAGTTTTCCGTTTTCATCCGGTCTATATTTTGGAACAATGAAAAGTGATAAACCCTTTACTCCTTGTGGCGCATCCTTAATACGTGCAAGCATCAGATGAACAATATTTTCAACAGCATCATGATCACCAGCAGATATAAATGTTTTCTGGCCTTTTATGAGATAGTATCCTTTATCAGTAGGTATTGCCATGGTTTTTACATCGCTTAATGAGCTTCCTGCCTCTGGTTCGGTTAAAGCCATTGTGCCCTGCCATTTACCGGCTATCATGGGCGGTGCAAAAATCTGGTAAAGTTCCTTTGTTGCAAATTGATAAATGAGTGCGAGTGCTCCTGATGTAAGACCGGGATAAACACTCATTGAATAATTTGCGGAGGCAAAGATGAACATACAGGCATTAAAAAGGATAAAAGGCATTTGTTGTCCCCCAATGTCTGAAGGAAACGATGCATTAATCCAGCCACCCTCTGCAAACTTTTCCAAAAAGGGTTTTACTGAAGGATGAACTTTGATGGTGGAACCTGTGTATTCCGGAGGGTTTTTATCCATTTCGGAAAAATATGGATACATCATGCCCGAAGCTATGTTTTTTGCTGTATCTAAAATGATGTTCATGCTTTCAACGTTGTAATCACTGAAAGTATCGCAAGAAAAAATTTCATCAATGTCATGAACTTCTTGTAATAAAAATTTAAGATTTTCTTCGCTGTAAAATTTTGTTCCCATACTCAATTCTCCTTCAATAGTAATAGTTGATTTAACTGTGAAATGGCAATTTAAAGGTTATGGACTTTTAAAAAAATGAACTTAATTACACTTAATTAAAGATACCCTATCAAATGATTTAATCGATAAATTTATGTCAATAATAAAATAGAACATGTTCTAAAATTATATTGACAAATTATATTACAGTATTACATTAGTATTAGTTTGTTAAACAAGTTTTGTGTGGAATAGTATTGTAGTTAATTATTTTTTCTGTTTTTCTGTATGAACAAATACAAACTATTGTTCACCATATAGGAGGTCATTCAAATGGAAGAAAAATCTGTGATGCAAGATCAACGCACAATAACTTTTACAGAGTTTATTACAAAGTTTATTCCTTTCACGATACGTATACCGTATATTTTGTATCATGGAATAAAAGGTTTAAACATGATAAGCGGAAAAAAAAATATATCGTGGGGACTTCTTCTTGAAAAAACTGCAGAAAAATATCCCAATAATATAGCAATAAAGTCACATGAGGGAACGCTTACATATAAAGAGTTGAATGAAAAGGCAAATAAATTCGCTCATTTTTTAAAATCAAAAAATATTGTTAAAGGAGATACTGTCACTTTATGTATCGATACCAGACCGGAATTACTGGTATTATATTGTGGCTGTACAAAAATTGGAGCAGTTTGTTCTTTAATAAATGTCAATCAAAGAGGGGATTCCCTTATTCACAGCTTTAACTTAAACAAAGGAAAAGTTGTTGTAATTGGAGAGGAATGTTATAGTTTTTTTAAGGAAGTAGAATCCAAAGTTGATATTGAAAATTCATATCTTTGTTTTATTCGCGATTCGTTAACTAATCAATTGAAAGACAAAAATGACATCACAGAGCTACTATCAAAA
Organism: Spirochaetota bacterium; assembly: GCA_035420565.1. Classification (GTDB taxonomy): domain Bacteria; phylum Spirochaetota; class UBA4802; order UBA4802; family UB4802; genus UBA4802. The sequence goes on from DAOLVF010000006.1 coordinate 24,943, forward strand.
ATGCCTGAAACAAATCTTCCGGATACCAGGCAGATTACTGTTCATGATCCTGTTGCATATATCTATACTTCTGGTACAACCGGTGGGCTTCCTAAAGCAGCAGTAATTACAAATATACGCTTATTGTCCGGGACATTTTGGTGGGGCAGAATTGTTACGCCCATTACTCAAAAACACACTGTTTATGTTCCTCTACCATTTTTTCACACCAATGCCATTAATATTGCATGGCCACCTGCTGTATATGGTGGTGCTGCTATCGCAATCAGAAGGAAATTTTCTGCGAGCAGTTTTGTTAATGATGTAAAAATATTTGGTGCAACACATTTTGTCTATATAGGAGAAGTATGCAGGTATCTGATGGCACAACCAGATATTCCTGGACAGGATCAAACAACATTAAAATATGTCATTGGGAATGGACTTAGATCTGATATATGGAAGAGTTTTAAAAAACGTTATGGCATTAAAAAGATTTTTGAATTTTATGGAGCTGCCGAAGGAGTGGGTGTATTTACTAATATTATGAATTTTGAATATTGCGTTGGTATGTGCCTTACACCATGGGCACTTGTGAAGTATGATGTTGTAAATGACTGTATTGAACGTGATGCTAATGGCAATGCAATTAAGGTTAGATATGGTGAAATTGGATTGCTTATCATGCAAATATCAAAAAAAACACCTTTTGCAGGTTACACTGATAAAAAGAAAACAGAAGAAAAAATTGTACGAGATGCGTTTAAAAAAGGGGATACGTGGTTTAATACCGGTGATATACTCAGAAACATGGGCTATGGTCAATTACAGTTTGTTGATCGCTCAGGTGATACTTTCAGATGGAAAGGTGAAAATGTAGCTGCTATGGAAGTTGAAAAGGCTCTTGACTTGTTTCCCGGTATTCAGTCATCAGCAGTTTATGGTGTCAGTATGCCTTCAGGTGATGGTAAAGCCGGAATGGCAGCGATAATAAAAGATAAAAATATTGATCTTAAAGCATTGGTAAAACATTTACGATCAGTACTCCCTAAATATGCAATACCACTGTTTATTCGCTTTGTTGATGATTTTGAACGAACAGCTACGCACAAGATTAAAAAGACTAAATTAAAAAATGAAGGGTATAATCCTGTTAATATAAAGAACGATTTATATGTTCTTTTACCAGAAAAGGACAGTTATGTGCCATTAACTGAATCAATATATAACCAGATTATGAATAATAAATATAAGTTTTAATTGATGTTCTGTTTCAATTAAGGAAATAATATGGTGTTATTTGAATAGATATGTGATTAATTTTAGCTGTTAAATATAAATAAAATAATAGGAAGTTTTATGTCTACTAAATCTAAAAAGTTTAATATTAAGCAAACTTTTATAATACAGGTAATAGCATCATTTGTTGTTATTTCTTTACTTATTATTCTTGGTGGCATTCTAGTATTTAACGTAATGGGTAAAGGCTACTCTTTGTTTACTGCTTTTGGATTTATTATGACTGTATATTTAGCATTTATAACCTTTCAGCCTGCTGGTATACTATTTAATGTGAGAAAAGAGTTTGTTGAAGGGAAAGTACAACTTTCTGATATATCTTCTAACGAAACTTCCTCTATTCTTGTTAATCCATGGATAAGAACAATTCCCCTGTCTGCTACAGTTGCAATAGTTTGCACTCTTATTGTTGGTGCTATTATTTACGGTTTTAAATGGAAACCCAATGCTGTTGTTACTATCGTATTATCAATGCTTTATATAGTACCACATTATTTATTAACAAAGCGATATATAGAGAAAGATATTATAAGTTTTGTTAATGGGAAATCTAAATTAAAAAATTCATCAGCTACTGGATACTTCTGGGGGACCTATGTATTGCCTAATATTGTTTTCCAATCAATAATAAATTATTCTTTAGGTAATAGAGGATTTCATCATGAAGCAATGAAATTAACTCAATTGTTCCCACAAATAAATAATATGGTGCCTGTCAATGCAGTAGCATTAGATTTATCGATTACGTTTATGTTTGTGTGTAATTTTACTTTTCTTGCTGCAATTTCTTATACAATTTCAGGATTTTATTTGGGTATCATTACCGTTCATCAGAAAAAAGATAAACCAATTAATGGATTTTTGATTTTTTTGATAATGCTGATTATTGGATTATGTTTTGGAATATGTTATAGCTTCTTTTTCAAGTTATCCGGGATTGATAACATTTCCATAGTAGCGGCAATGATTTCAAAGATAATGTGTGTGATTATAGCAGTATATGCAGGGTCGCGGATGGCCCTTGGATGGACTATCAAAAAGATTACGGTAAATGAAAATAAATACCAATCTTAAATAATCAAAGAAGAATTAATGCAATTACACTTTATAATCAAGAATAAGCAACAAGAATATCATTGTATCACTGTGTTCGATATATAGTAACTATACTTAACTTGATTTTATAATTTAAGATTTACGCCGTATAGTTGCAGACTATTTTTACTTATAATCTTTTCAGCCTTTTCAATAGCTGATTCTATCTGGTTAAAAGGAGTGTTGAACAGTAATGAGACAAGGTGCATTAAAAGATGCACGCGATTCTTGATTGGTATTTCGCCTCTATTTATTTTTTCAATGGTTATATAGTGAATTAAGCTATTAATTGCCATGGATCGTGCATACCAATCGTCATCGCTGAAGTTTTCATTATATTTTCCAAACATCATTTTATTCCATTTGGCACTTTTAGTACATACCATTTCAGTAATACTCCACAGGCTATAGGTATGTTGCCATATATCTGCAAGATTTGGATTACTGTCAATTAATTTTAGTTGGATATAAATTATAAGTATATAGTGAACCATGGGGTCATATTCCTTCATAAAAGATCGTATAATTTTATCAGTGTCTAAAAGGTAATCTGCTGTAATCTGCCTGAGAATGCTCTCTTTATTTTTGAAAAAATGATATAAACTTCCTGTTGTAATACCTGTTTTTTTTAGTATTTGACGTATTGTAGTCTTTGAATAACTCTGTTGTACAAACAAAGTTCGTGCAGCTTCTATTATTTTTGCTCTAGTTTGTTGATTCTTTTCAACTCTTTTCATGGTAATATTTTTTAAAACTTCATGCTAAATTATAAGAATTAAATACTATAATTCATGATATATCATTAAATTGTATGAAACATAAAGAAACACCATATATAATACAAGTATTATTTTTTATGATATTTGTCTCTTAGCTAATCATACAATGAGCATAGAGTGGTATAAAAAATCCCCTTTGTTATAAAGGGGATTTTCAATCATCGATATGCCATACTACTATTAATAATTATCACACAGCAACTCAAAATAGCTTTGAGGATGCTGACATGTAGGGCATTTTTCCGGTGCTGAGTTACCCTCATGAATATATCCGCAGTTGCGGCATTTCCATTGTACTTTCTGTTCTTTCTTAAATACTTTGCCCTGTTCAATATTTTTAGCCAGGTCAAGATAGCGCTGCTCGTGGTGTTTTTCAACCTCAGCAACTTTTCTGAAAAGAAATGCAATCTCAGGAAATCCTTCTTCTTCGGCAATCTTTGCTGATTCAGGATAAAGTTTCGTGTGCTCTTCGTTTTCACCGGCTGCAGCAGCTTTCAGATTTTCCAAAGTTGTGCCAATAACTCCAGCAGGATAAGCTGCCTGAATCTCAACCATGCCACCTTCAAGATAACTAAAAAAACGTTTTGCATGCTCTTTTTCATTTTCTGCAGTTTCTAAAAATAATGCGGATATCTGTTCAAATCCTTCTTTTTTAGCAACTGATGAAAAAAAGGTGTAGCGTGTGCGTGCCTGCGATTCGCCTGCAAATGCAGCTAATAGATTTTTTTCAGTTTTTGTTCCCTTTACACTTTTTGCCATTGTTTTATTATCCTCCGTAATGGTAGATTATGCTTTCCACAAACCATGTAAATTGCAGTATTCCCTGACTGCAAATGATGCTGTATCAACCTTAAAAATTGCGACAGGTTTTTCACCTGGTTTTAAAAACTGTCGATATGACTTGCTTCCAGCTATAAGCTGTATCCATTCAATATAGTGCTTTTCCTCCATGGGATGTTCAACACTCCCAACCTGAACTTTTATTCCATCAGATGTTTTTTCCGCAACCGGCACGTGTTTTTCTTTTGATGCATCTACGGTATTTTCAACCTGCAATTTCATGGGCTGTCCGCAGCATACAAGCTCGCCTTTACCTTCATGCAATACCTCAACGATATTGCCACAAATATCACATTTATACACTTCTAATTGTTTTGTAGCCATTTACTCCTCCTTGTAAAAATAATATTTAACGAAAAAATATAAACCTGCTTTGATACTTCATTCACTATTCATTCAGTAAATGATGATAACTGCACTATCATGACACTTTCCCTTTAAAAACCTTATACACATAAAAAGTATAGGCAATAACTATGGGCATACCTATCAACGCTATGATGGACATTATCTTCAAGGTGTACACCGTTGAAGAGGCATTCACAATCGTAATATTATAGGCACCTATTGTTGCTCGTACCAGATTGGGATAAAGAGCAGCGCCTGCCATTATCCACAGTGCAATAAATGCGAAGGATGATCCTCTCAGTGCATTCACTGCTCGTTTATGCTTATTTGACAAATATACATAGCTTAATGCTACTGAATAAACAATAGCACCTATCCATCCAATACTACTTGAAAGGATGTCAGGCAGAAAAATGATAGTGAGAACTATCGCCAGAATAAAAAATACGGCGTTAGCAATAAGTAATTTGTTTAGAATGCTGTGTGCACGTTTTGCCACTTCACCTTCAATTTTATGTATTGCCCATGTGCATCCCTGCAGAAGTATAGCCGATAGTCCTAACAAACCAATAACAAGTGGAAAAGGGCGCAACAGTGTAAAGAAATTTCCGGTAAAGTTCATGTTGATATCAATAGGGATTCCACATATAACATTACCAAGGGCAACACCAAATAGTAACGCAGGTAAAAGGCTGCCAGCAGTAAAAGCAGTTGCCCATATTTTTCTGCGCTTTTCATCATAGTACCAGAATTCCATTGAAACAGCTCTAAATATGAGAGCAAACAGCACCAGCATGAGTGCTAAATAAAAACCACTGAAAACGGTTGCATAAGCAAATGGAAAAGCAGCAAATAATGATGCACCAGCTGTAATGAGCCATACTTCATTACCATCCCATACAGGCCATATAGAGTCCATAACCTTTTTTTGTTCATTTTCGTCTTTAGCTAATACAGGCATAAGACTGGCAATGCCTAAATCAAATCCGTCAAGAATTGAATAAACCATTAACAAAAAACCTATAATGATAAACCATATATTCTGAAATATATTTACATCCATATTCAAACCTCCATACTCATTAGTATATTTCTGATTGCGGTCCCTTTTTGATAATTTTAGTCAGTATCATAATAAACATCACTATAAGCATCAGATAGATTAATGATAATATAACCAATGAAAAAGCTACATGCGAAGCGGGAACAATTATTGATACTGCATCTGCTGTTTTTAATACTTTATAAACTGCCCATGGTTGGCGGCCAACCTCAGCAGCAATCCATCCAAACTCATTGGCAATGATTGGTAAAGGGATTGCAAAAAACAACACATACCAGAACCATCTTGCATTGAATAGTTTTTTTGTAAGCAGCAACACAATACTTATTATCCCTATAAGCGCAAACAGTGAACCCAATCCAATCATAATATGGTATGAAAAGTAGGGGAGCACCACAGGTGGGAGTTCATCATCAGGGAACGCATCCCTTCCTTTAACTTCAGCGTTGGGATCAAAATAGGCAAGTAAACTAAGAAGTTTGGGAATTTTAATTTCATAATATGTTTTCTTCTGGCTTTCCACAGGGATGCCAATTATTGACATTGGTGCGCCCTGTTGTGTTTGCCACAGCGCTTCAAAGGTTGCCATCTTTTCGGGCTGTATTCTGGTTACCTGTACTGAATGGATATGGCCTGATGCAAACTGCGCCAATGACATGATGCAGAATATAATCAATGCAGTTTTGAGGATATGTTGAGCTTCATTTGTATGTAATCGCTTTATTAAATACCATGCAGCAATGCCAGCAGCAAAAAGCGAACCGGTAATCCAGCCGGCTATGATTACATGGGCAAACCGCACCAGCGTGGAAGGGTTAAGTGCAGCAGCCCAGAAGTTGGTTAAAACTGCTCTACCACCTTCAATGGCAAAGCCAGCAGGGGTTTGCATCCATGAATTGGCAATGATAATCCATAAACCTGAAAGATGCGAGCCAAAGAATACCAGAAACGCTGAAAGCAAATAAACCTTTTTTGATACCCTGTTGCGGGCAAAAAGCAGCACCCCCAGAAATACTGATTCAAGGAAAAAAGCAAATATCCCTTCTGCTGCAAGTGGCGCACCAAATATATCGCCAACCATTCGGGAATATTCAGCCCAGTTTGTACCAAATGAAAACTCAAGCACAATACCGGTTGCCACACCTAATGCAAACACAAGCCCCAGTATTTTAATAAAAAATGAACTAATAGTTTTAAAAATGTCATCATCTGTTTTGTAAAACTTATATTCATAGATAAGCACTAAAAGGGTAAGCCCCAGTGTTAATGAAGGAAATATAAAGTGAACACCAGCGGCCAGTCCAAATTGTATACGTGAAAGCATTACAACATCCATACATAAACCTCCAGAGAAATATTTTTATAAATATAACGGATATGCTTACCTGAGCATATCCCGACAGTTTACAGTATTTTAATCCAGCGGTTCAAATTGCTCTTTGGTGGCACCACAAATAGGGCAAACCCAATCATCCGGCAAATCTTTGAAAGCAGTTCCAGCTTGTATGCCGTTGTCGGGATCGCCTTCTTCAGGATCATAAATATAACCGCAAACCGTGCATTCGTACTTTTTACCCATATAAATAATTCCTCCTTATATTGTATTGTAAATTGTAAGATGAAAAATGCAAAATCTAAAGTGTTAAATGCAAAAATGTAAAGTAAATAAATTGCTCATCGCCATTCAAAACACAATCAATTTATTGTGCAACAGGTGTATACCCCGCATCCTTAATTGCTTTGATAATTTGATTGATATCAAGAGAACTATCTACTGTTACTGTTTTTGAGTCAAGATTGCATTGTACTTTTGAAGATTTGTCAATAGCCTGTATGGACTGGGTAATGTGCATAATGCAATGATTACACATCATGTCATGTACCGTAAATGTATACATAAAAAGCTCCTATAAACAATAAGAGTATTGGGCAACACTATTTTACATCATATCACACATCCAATCAAGTGAAGCACAACAATAAACCATTGTTAATGCTGTGTTCTCAATGACAGTGGCATCACAATGTTTTGGTAAAGCTTTACAGCATATGTCACTCATCACTGCGATGAAATGTAAAAAATCGATACATTTGCCAGTAACTATCGCCACAAAAATACTTTAAATTATAATTATCACATAGTTATAATAATTACAAATATTTTTTTAGTAAAGCATATTTTTTTGTTGCCATAACTCCTTAATCTGCCAGACAGTTTTTGCAAATACCACGTAAGGCTATTTGATAACCTTCAATTGTGTGCCCTTCAATCGTTTGTGGAAACTTTACATATGGTGTGCTATCAATATCAAAAACGTTACCGCATTGTGAACAGGTCAGATGTGCGTGGGGCATAACAGTAATGTCATACCGTGCTTCTACATTATCAAGCAGCAGCATCTGTACAAGCCCCTGTTGAACAAAAAGGCTGACGGTATTATAAACCGTTGTTTTAGACAGCGTAGGGATGAGCGGAAGCAGTGCGGAATAGATTTCATCAACGGTTGGGTGCGACCTGTTCTGGTCTAAATATTCCAGTATCTTTAATCGCTGGTACGATGGCGAGATTCCTTTTGATTCTAAATAGTGTTTGTATTGTTCCATAGTGGTTACCGTTATAATGGTATTATGAACTCATTGCATGCTTTTATAAAATACAAAGTTTTATGTTAAAAGTCAATTTCATTAATTTTTTCATAAACCTCCTGGGCGATAGTTACCAGCAATTGTTTTTGTGGCACATAATTAACTTTAATAGCGGGAAGCAATCGCCAGCCCATCTGCTGCAGTACGTCCTCTACCTGCGCAACGCTCTGGCCGCCCCAACCATACGACCCAAATGCCAGTCCCACACGGTTCTTTGGTGCCAGACCTTTGCAGTAGGTTAAGAATGCAGCAACGGTTGGCAGCATGTTATTGTTAAGCGTTGGTGATCCAACACAGATATAGTGTGCGTCAAGTACTTCGGTCATAATGTCTGAAATATGTATAGTTTTCAAATCATAAAGCTGTACGGGAATATTTTTTTCCTCAAAGGCATTTTTTATAGCGTGGGCAATTAATTTTGTGGAATTCCACATGGTGTCGTAGATGATGAGAGCTTTGTTGGTTGTTTTATTGGCAGCCCAGCTCCTATACATGGTTACTATCGCCTGAACATGATCTTTCCATAGTATGCCGTGACTTGGTGCAATCATGGCAATGTCTAACGTACTTACGGCATCAAGGACTTTCTGTGTTTGCTTGTCATAGGGCAAAACAATATTGGCATAGTATTTTTTTGCTTCATTCATGATAATGTCAAGGGGATATTCTGTATCAAAGCGTTCTGATGTTGCAATATGCTGTCCAAAGGCATCGTTGGAAAACAAAATTTTAGTCTCAGGCATATAACAGGCCATGTTGTCAGGCCAGTGAACCATCTGCTCAAGGATAAATTGCAAGCTTGTTTTTCCTAATGATATGCTATCGCCGGTCTTCATGACGGTATAGTTCCAGTTTTTTTTGTAGTGAGCTTCCAATCCCTTTGCACCGTTTGGCGAGGTTATAAGCATGGCATTGGGGCACAATTCCATAAGCTGTGGAAGTCCGCCTGAATGATCCATTTCAACATGGTTTGATATGATAATATCAATCTTAGAAGGGTCAACAATGCATGAAATGCGTTCAAGCATCTCATCCATGAGATAATATTTAACGGTATCAATAAGGGTAATCTTTTCATCCATGATTAAATAGGCATTGTATGTTGAACCACGCTGTGTAAGGTAACCGTGAAAGTTTCGCAAATCCCAGTCGATACCGCCAACCCAGTATATAAAGTCATTCAGTGCAATTGGTTTCATTGTACGCTCCTTTTTATTATACTATGGTAATTATTGCAATAGTTAAATTGATAGCAACTGTGCTGAATTGTTCAAGAATTATTTTGTATGAAATATATTTTTCAGTGATGCAACCCCCCTGGCCCTCCCTTTATCAAAGGGATGGTAACGTTGTAAATTGGCTATCCGTTAGTAAAGGGAGGGTTAAAAATAACTATCGAACATATATTCCCATTATACTATAAACCAAAAACTAAAATTATACTTGCACATTACAGCTATCAATGATTGCATTGATTATGAAAATGTATTACTTATAGATAATGTATATTATAATTATGAAGGAGTTGTATCATGACTATTATAACCGATGTCCATGCACGTGAGATTTTGGATTCACGGGGCAATCCTACTGTAGAAGTTGATGTTGAGCTTTCTTCAGGGATTGCTGGCAGGTTTGCTGTGCCGTCAGGTGCATCAACTGGCGAACATGAGGCAATTGAATTAAGGGATGGCGACAAAGCACGTTATAATGGCAAGGGTGT
>DAOLVF010000006.1:34814-36552 GCA_035420565.1 Spirochaetota bacterium
ATGAGGCAATTGAATTAAGGGATGGCGACAAAGCACGTTATAATGGCAAGGGTGTGCTTAAGGCAGTACAAAATGTCAATGAAATTATATCAGGCGCTGTCGTTGAGATGGATGCATTACGTCAGATTGAGATTGATAAAACGTTAATAGATCTTGATGGCACACCAAACAAAGCTAAATTAGGGGCTAATGCAATTTTAGGTGTATCAATGGCATGTGCCAAAGCGGTTGCTGAAACATTGGGGATGCCATTATATCAATACATTGGCGGAGTTGGAGCATGCGAGTTGCCTGTCCCAATGATGAATATCCTGAATGGTGGAAAACACGCTGATAATAATGTTGATATTCAGGAGTTTATGATAGTTCCGGTAGGTACCGATAGTTTCAAAGAAGCATTGCGCATGGGTGTTGAAACATTCCACGCTTTGAAAAAAGTATTAACCAAAAAAGGATATAATACCGGTGTAGGTGATGAAGGAGGTTTTGCACCAAATTTAAAATCCAATGCCGAAGCTTTTGAGGTAATTCTGGAAGCAATAAAAGAAGCAGGCTTTAAAGCCGGGCAGGACATTTACCTGGCTATAGATGCTGCAGCAAGTGAATTTTATAAAAACGGTAAATATGTGATGGCAGCCGAAGAAAAACCAGAAAAAACATCTGAGGAGATGGTCAATGTTTATCTTGAATGGATAAATAAATATCCAATTATTTCAATAGAAGATGGTATGGCCGAAAATGATTGGGATGGCTGGAAGCTGTTAACTGATAAAGCAAAGAATACGGTACAGCTTGTTGGTGATGATGTATTTGTTACCAACACATCAATCTTCCAGAAGGGTATTGAAAAAAAGGTAGCCAATTCCATACTTATAAAATTAAATCAGATTGGTACGTTAACCGAAACTATCGAAGCAATTGAAATGGCAAAGCGTGCTGGTTACACTGCTGTTATATCGCATCGTTCAGGTGAAACTGAAGATCCTGCTATTGCTGATTTAGCAGTTGCAATGAATACTGGATTAATTAAAACAGGTTCGGCTTCCCGTACTGACCGTTTAGCAAAATATAATCAGCTTCTTCGTATTGAGGAGCAGCTTGGTGTTTTTGCAAAATTTAATGGCAGAAGGGTATTTTATTCCATTGGTAAACCATAACACAAAATTTACATTGTTTATTGTTATACTTATCCTCTTCAGTGTGTACTTCTTTGTATTGAGCGATAGTGGCATACTGAAGAGAGTAATTCTTAAACATGATATCCAGCATATACAGGATCAGATAGCTTTGAAACAGCAGCAGATTAATAAGATCAATCGGCTGGACAATAATAAAATGTATTCAATGTACATGTTACAGGAAAGCATCAATGCTGGTTATATCCCCAAAGGAGCAAAGGTTTATCAGTTCAAGGATATACCAGATAGTACAAAACATAGAGAAGACTCATTATTTCAAACACAACATGAGAAATATTTGCAATATATCCAGTATGGACGAATATTCTGGATTACATTTTCTGCTTTGATAATGTTAGGAGTGTTGCTCCATCATAGAAGAAAACCTGTAGTGCTATAATGAATACTATATGATACCATACAATTCTAAACTTAATCAGCGAGATTTGCAGGTTTTACAATGGCAGCTTAAAGGAACCACTGATGCTGTTTCCGGTATATTTGAAAAATGCAACTTTGGATTTCCTCAAATTATTCTTTTATCACCTATAGTTAATGAT
>DAOLVF010000006.1:36652-39783 GCA_035420565.1 Spirochaetota bacterium
GGAAGGATTGTGTATCATTTATTACAGCAAAAGGTAAATTGCGATGATGCAATTTGTAGAGTCTCGCTGCAAAAATGACGATATCATTATCATAAAAAAATTTAAAAAAGATGGTAGTATCGATAGTGAAGTTATAAACAGGGTATCTCATATTTTACTTCAAAATGGTATTGTTGTTCTTCCTGTTGATTCTCAATATGAGATTGTTGGTATGTCCAACAGTATTGTTGAACAAAAAATACGAAATTTAATAAAATCCAGATCAAAAAAATTTGTACGACTCATTACATCATTTAAAATGTTAGAATCGCTTGCAACGGTAAGTAAGTTGCAATACGATTTTCTTCACAGGATATGGCCAGGGGAAGTAACAGTTATTGTTCCTCAACGGCAAAATACAGACAAAGAAATAGCATTGCGGTATCCTAAAACAAAGTTTGTACATGAGATAATTGAACGCACAGGGCTTCCACTCATTGCTGTTAATATTATGCACATTACCAGAGGTTCAGCCCAGCAGCAGGATATAATCAGCAATTTTCAGAAAAAGGTTGATGCTATTGTAATTATTGAAGAGTTATGTAAACGTCATCCTCGTCCAACTCTCATCAATATTGCAAATGGAAAACTTAAAATAATAAGAGTTGGCAAGGTGTCATCTGAAGAAATACAGTCATATTTTTATCTGGGAAGCAGTGATGAAGAAATTTAAAGTGTCTGGTCTTTTGTTATGTCAACATGTTTCAAATAAATATAACTATCGCCAAAAAGGCGTACCCTTCCATATTGTAGCGACGATGTGCTTTGTGTCCTTGTTAACATTCGTGCAATAATATTTTTTTGTGCACCCAGCTTTTTCCCGATAGTATCATAAAAATAACCAAAGGTATCTCTTGCATAGGTAACAAGCACAATTGAGCGCGAAGGCTGTTCATCAAGCCTCAGGGGGTCACGTATGGTAATGGTGCTGTTATCAATTGTAGCAACATAAAAATTTTGTGAAAGCGCCTTAAAATCATTGAACTGTGAGATATCCATAATACGGTAACTATCAAATAAAACAATAAAGCAGATGTTGTTGCGTTTAAACGTTAACCATTTGTAAGCAAAGTTTGCCACATCAATTTCCTCATGGTTTTTTGTGGGCGATAGTTCCCTGTATAGGTCTTTTTTTGGCGTAAGTGAAGGGAATGTTGCGATATGCTCTTCCTGCAATGACAGTATTTTTGAGTGAATGTAATAGAGCGCAGAAAGTTGAATCTCAGAATTTTCGATCTGCTGATATTTCTGTACAAGTGATTTTAGCTTTAAACAATAGTCATATCCTCCAGGCGACGTAAAACGCGAGTAGATGTTTAATAATATATTAATATAACTTTCAAGATGTACAAAACAGTCGTTTATTGAAATATGTTCTTTTTCAAGTTGCAAAATAAGTTTTTCAATTTTTTTATTTATCTCGGTTATATATTGAATATTATTTTCAAGATATGACCTGTAGGCTAAAAGTTCATTGTGTGAATTGCCATTTCCCATGATAATTATGGTTTATTACCTTTATCAAGCAGTTCATCATATTTCTTTTTGAAAAGCTGGCCAAATGCGGTTGATCCTTTGCTGGAATTTGAAGCAGCAAATTGCTGGTATGCACTGCGTTCTTCAACTTCAATTGCTTTTTTCTCTGATACTAAACATCGCCTATCATCAGCATCCACCTGTAGTAAAGCAACTTTAATGGCATTACCATTCTGGTACAATTTTGTAATGTCTGCATTTTTGTCGATAGCACAGTGCTCTAGTGGTAAAAATGCTCGTATCTGATTTGGCAAATTCACTACAAGTCCTTTTGATGTAATCTCTTCAATCGTTGCAGTATATATTGATTCGGTCATAGTATTATTAATAGTAAGCCACGGATTTTCTTCACTGGTTACCAGTTCAAGTGTTATCTTTTTGTTGCTCTCGTCAATATCAATAATGGTAACCTGGACAGTATCACCTTCGCTGCAAACACTGTGTGGATCATTAATTTTTTTACTATAGCTCATACGGGATAGGGGTATAAAACCTTCAAGCCCTTCTTTCAGCTCAACAAATGCTCCATTTTTAATTATTTTGTTGACAGTTCCTGTATAGGTATTGCCTATCTGGAATTGGTTAATAAAGCTCCATGGCTCTGGTAAAATTTCCTTTATACTCAAGGTAATTTTTACTTTATCCCAATCTAAATCAATAATCTTTGCTGTAATGTTTTCACCCTGTTTAAAATTATCAGGGTGAAATACCCGACTATATGAACATTCACTTCGAGGAATAAAAGCATCAAGTAAGTCCAGATGTACCAACAGCCCTGCATCTATTACCTGATTGATGGTAGCAGTAACAACATCACCAATTTTGAGTTGTTGTTTAAGTTGAGCAACGGTTTCTTCTTTTATTTTTTCAAGTAAGCTCCTTCGTGAAAGGATGATATTTTTACCCTGCTGTTCATACCGCATGATGGAAAAATGAAAACTTTTATTAAGGTAAGCTTCATTATTGCCAACCCTGCTGTCAATCTGTGACAATGGGCAAAAAGCCTGAATACCACCAATTGATACAATAAATCCGCCATTGGTGCTCTGCTTTACAACGCCATATACCGGTAAATGGTTTTTATATGCTGTATACAGCAAATCTTGTGAGATATGTCCTTTGCCAATAGCCGAAGTTAAGATTATTTCACCATGTTTTATAGCAGCAACATACGCTATAATACTATCACCAGCTTTTATATTTTTTGTACCATTATCATCTATAAATTCTTTTGCATCTAATACCGCCTCACTTTTTGCCTGAATATCAACAAAAATACTTTCGTCAGTCACAAGAATCACTGTTCCCTTAACAACATCTCCAGCTGAAAGGCTGTCACCCTTTATAAATGATTGTTCAAGCAGGTCAGAAAAATTTTCATCATTAATATTAATGTTGCTCATTGCTATTTCCTTTCAGCACTTAAAATTTCAGTAATGTATTAAATGTATGGAATGGCGTATAAATTGTCAATATTGTTTTTATTGGTAATTATTTTCTTCATAAAAATTATATTGACATTTGATAATAGATGGCAGTATATTAGTAAAAATTTT
>DAOLVF010000007.1:0-38629 GCA_035420565.1 Spirochaetota bacterium
TATTTGACTGGATAGCACCTATTAATGTGTCAATATCGCGACTTTTTATTTTTAATTCTAAGGGCAACATATAGTTCAGGTAACCATTTACGATAGTTACTATTATTATAACAAAAATGTAATCAAATATCAATAATTAATTAGACAACCATAAAAACTAATTTTACCTTTTGAAATAAATAAAGATAAACAGTTTGTTAATAGGTTTAAATAGTTGATACTGCCATACAATGCAACAGATAGCTTTTAGAGATTACTCATGCTGGTGAAAATTTTTAAGCAGCAGTACTCATGGATTTATGTGTGTTGATAGAGAATTACTATCGCACAAACATGATCTACGAAAGTTATTATCCGTTCAGTGCAAAGAATTATCGTGTAAATGGTACGTGGTGAACTATAAAAAAAATGCTACAATAAAAATTAAAATTTCCGATGAATATAAATGGTTAATAACTAAAAGACACTCCTATTCGCACATTTACCGGGTTGAAGGCTTTTGCAGCAGGCACTCCTGCAAAAGCCTTATATTTTTTAGTAGCATCTACTCTTCAATTGTCTCAACTAAAAAAAGAAATTATCCGTTAATTAATGTATAATAATTATTATGATAGTGTTAATCAACGAAACAAATCCACAAAAACGCTTTATCAAGAAAGCTAAAGAGGTTCTTGAAGAGGGCGGTATTGTCATCTTCCCAACAGATACCGTGTATGCGTATGGATGTGATATCAATGATAAGCGTGCCATTGAACGTTTATATCAAATAAAAAAAATTCCAAGAAATAAACCTTTGAGTTTCATATTTTTTGATATATCCGAGATATCAAAGTTTGTGCGGAATGTATCTGATAGTGCATTTAAAATTATGAAAAAAGCATTTCCAGGTCCCTATACGTTTATTTTTCAAGCATCAAAACTGGTTCCAAAAATAGCTATCACCAATCAAAAAACAATAGGTGTCAGGATACCAGATAACCAGATAGCTCTGGAACTTGAGCATGCATTAGGTCACCCTATCATGACAGCAAGTGTCAGCACAAAAGAGGGAAATTATGTCATTGACCCGGTTGATTTGGATAAAGAATACCGGAATGCGGTTGATATGATACTGAGTTGTGGAGCAAAGACGAGTGAACCTTCAACAGTTGTTGACTTTACAACCGGTAAGGCTCAGATTGTCCGTAAAGGAAAAGGACCACTTTTTTTTATTGAGGAGGAGTAGTTTACCATGGATGCCTTTATCAGTTTTCTCATGAAATTACTTGCGATAGCTATTTATATTGCGATGGGTGCGCTGGTAGCATGGATATTTTATAGTCTGAAGCGGCGTGACCTCTTTGGCGGTTTTATTGGCGGTATGGTCATTGGGGTTATTGGAGCACTTATAGGTGGATTTATTCTGGATAAATTTTTACTGGATATTACCATAAAGATATTGCGCTTCCTTGTGTATGATACGGGTGTTAATATTATTGCAGCATTTATTGGTGGTTATGTTGCTGTTTATATTATGAATAAGCTCAATCATAATAAAGAACGGAAACGCTATTAAAAACACAGTTTTATTGCATCAATTAATTTCCCCGGCACAGACACCAGATACGGCATAGCCTGAGCAAAATCGTTAAATGGGCGTTGTACTATCATTGCTGATGCAGTCTTCTTCCCTATTCCGGGTATTGTTGCAAGAGCTTTTTGGGGAAGTGTGTTGATATTCACAGGATAAGGCAGGCATAATAATGAACGCTCCTGATGACCAACCACAATACAATCCAGAAAGCTATAGAGGGTAAGCTCCAGTGGAATTTTGGCAGTGATGGCGTAGCTTCTAATCTCTTTTGCATACGAATAACCCTGCACCTGTGAAAGCACAAACATATTTGCTATAACCGTGCCAGCAGGGTAAAGCTTTGTAATCATGGTATGGTCAATCTCATGTCGTATTTTTTGGCGATAATACCGGTAACGGTTTATCAATAGTTTGCTTTCTTTTTTTTGCTTTTGTGCGGCGATAGTTCCTGGAAATGGTACAAGGCTTCGTATATTAATACGTTTAACAAGTAATCCTTTGTGCAGTATTTCCTGTAAGGATTCATAATTTATCTTAAATGTATCAGCATGCTCACCAATAAGTCCATGGATGAGATTGATGCCGGGGAGAAGCCTGTGTATATCATTAACACGAGTACCGCCAATATCGTTGATAAGCTGTATTACCTCAATCAACTGATCTTTCTGCAATTTTAGATTATTCTTTTTGATAACAGCCGGGTCAAATGATTCTACTCCCAGGGCAAGCGTATCGCCGGCAGTCACCGATTGTGCCAGTACGTCAATGATGGCTGATGCTTCGTTTTTATAGTAATAGATGCTACCGGGATTTGCATTGTCAACGTTAAGCATGCTGATTTTTCCGCTTTCTTTTCGTTTCTGTAATTCATGGAAAAGGGAAATGATAGGCTGGGGATGTGGTCTTGGGAATCCATTGGTAATGTGGTGTAGCTGTGCTTTATACGAAATGATATCAGCCTGCCGTCCAATTCTAAAACGGGTAATACCCTGTTGTATCAGCGTATCAATTTCAGCTATTATATCTTCTTCCCGCCTGAAGTCAACAAATGAAAACAACCCCTCGGCACAAAATGAGCAATGCTGTTGTCGCGGGCATCCCCGGTAGGTTTCTATCTCAGCGATAAGGGTGGGGAATTGTGGATGTTCCTTCACCACCCTGCTGCCGTACACCGACCATCTGGCAAGGTTATCATAGGTGCGATAGTTATTGGTATAACAATTGTTGCCGGATGCTTTTTCAAATGCAAATTGTTCAATGTCGCCGGTAACCAGTATGGAATTGGGAAATGGTGCAACAAGATGCGCTATCATACCGCCTATAGCAAAATTTTGCTGTTTGTTTGCAGTGATGATTTTTTTTATTTCATCAAGGGTGCCAATGGAAAAACCCAGATATTTCCCGGGAACTATCGCCCCGCCAATACAAAAAACAATAGAATAATATTTGTGTAATACATACTCTGCAGTGCGCATATCATCGATGGTTATATAATCGATGGCATCTTCGTTGACACCAGCATCAACAAGCGCGCCATAAACATACCGCGGGTAGGGTGACACAAACGGTGGTACACCAAAACATGCTGGCTCATCAACATAACAGTCAAGGATACAATATCGTTTATTCATTGCAGTAATGAGGCTATAATGGTTTCAATTGGTTTTGTAAGATGAGGCTGTAATTTTTTTTCTACTGTTGCAATAACCTTTTTATTTTCAAGTATATTGTTATACCGTTCAGGTGTTGTGCCATATCGTTGTAAAAGGTCATCAATACGCCTGTCAACGCTTACAACTTCATCATGCATAACACGCTTATCAGCGTAGTAAACTATATCGGCTTCATTAAGGGGTGCATCGGGTGATGTATTGTTTAAATAAACATGCTGTCCTACAATGCTGGCTATTTCGGGATAGCCTAATGACTCAAGCAACTCTTTGCCTGATATATCATGCTTTTCTCCGGTTTTCAGTGCGCGTGATTTTGTAATGTCATGCAACAGCGCCGATGCAGAAACAAGCTCACGGTTAATGGTGATATCCCCGTTCAGGTTGTCAACCAGTGCAAGTGCAACCTTCTGAACCTGCAAAGAATGCTGCAGTACATTGGGTAATGTATTATAAAGTTCCAAAAGCTTTAAGCATTCATTGATATCAGGAATCTTCATAGCCCTGTCACATAGATTTAACACTATAAAAAACATCTGAACCATTATGTTTGATACTGCAGGGTAACAATCAGATCAATGAAATTTAAAAATATACTTAATGACTGTCATTGATTGTGCTTCTGCATATCGTGCAACATGTATAAACTGCTAAAGCATCGTAAAAAGCAAACATTATATGCAGTGTACAATCTCATTGCAACAAAAGGGTAGAATTATACCATAATGCTCTACAATGCCATTAATACAATATACATCCATCCATGGGTAACTTTCAATTTTTTTACAATTGAATGTTTGAGGCTCTGACCCCATTAAACCATACAACAATGTATTATATGTCTAAAAAAAAGATAGAGCCGATATCAATAGCGGGCAATTTTGACAGATAGATAATGTTTTTACCATGATTCCGTATAAAATCTTCTATAATTATTTTATCCGGATGCTTTGAAAAGATGCCGGTAACATAAACGGTGTCGTGGTATAGCCCGCTTGCACCTCCTATAAAACCGTATGGATATCCCGGAAGTGTAACAGTGCCAGGTTGTATCAGCAATGAGGCAATAGTATTATTCAAAGCAGCACGGTGTATGGTTTTATCAGATGTAATGATAGCGTGAGTATTGACAATGCAGGTGGAGCATTTTGAATACCCCTGCTTAACATGAATCAGGGGGACAGAGCAGCGGTGTAAAACCTCCTGTATTACAGTATCGGTTGCTTTTGTGTTATGAAAAGCTATTATTCCGGTGCATGCGCAGTTGTACGCACAGTCGTATGGATAGGCTGGTTGAACAATGCTCTGACCCCGTATGGGAATATACTGTGATTGGTGCAGCAGATTGATAATAAACCGTTCAATAGCAGGATTGTAGATAACAAAATGATGAATCATGCATAGTTGAATATCAGGATGACCGGCAATAGGACGCTGTACCGTGGTACATAGCGGAATGGTTACCGGAGTAAAGCCATGGCTCATAAGCCCTTCAACAATTGGTTTGGGCGTATCAGGATTAATAATTGCTATCATACCGCAACAATGCGTAGTATTGTTTTTATAAGTATAAAGAGAAGCAGTGCCATGAAACCCCAGAACAATGCAGCAAGCAATAAGCCCAATACCATACATCCAATGCTTTTTTTAAATGTGTTTTTTGCCTGTTGTTTACACTGGTAAAACACAGGCTGCGGGATTGAATGAATGGCTACATAAAACAGCAGTGGCACAATCACAGCATCGTCTAAATAGCCAAGTATGGGAATGAAATCGGGTATTATATCAATTGGAGACAGTGCATATGCCAGTGCAATAATTATGAGCATCTTTGAATGCATGGGAACATGGGGATGCTTCAGAGCAACAAGCAATGCACCGATTGAATCGCGATAATTTAATAACAGGTTTTTAATAGTCCTTGGCATACATTTGCGAAAAAAAGTAATTGTCTAATAAAAATAATCAAACAGTGCTATGAAATCCACATCGCCAATAACAAGATGTTTTGCTTTATATTTTTGGTAAATACTGCGTCGAGCAGATACAAGCCCTTCGGGTTTAATTCCATAGTTAATGGAAAATGAAGCCTCTAAAAATGCTGCAAAGTCATCACAGGCTTTGAGTATTTCACCATCCATAGGATTATATATATCATGGTTGTACTGTGTGTTCATTGCATCAAAGCTAATCCCCATGGTTATGGAGTTGTCGATGTACACCTTGTTTTCAAATTCATGAAAGATAAAGTATTTCATCTCATCATGCCAGTTTTGCGGTATTAATGGGAAAATACGTTCATTGACCTCGTTAAGCTCATATTCCTTTATCAGTTGATCCAGCCCCTTTATGGAACGCTTAATGGGTGAAACAATATCGCGCGTGAGCACCTCGGGCAGATCGTGGAAGAGCGATCCAAAAAAGTTATTATACATACGCCGCTGGCAGGTGTTAAGCTCGCACGAGCAAAAGTACGACAGTATTGCAACAATAAGCATATGCCCCAGCACCGATGTTTTAGGGATGCGGTGAGTCTGTGCCCAGCGCTGCTGAAAACGCAGTTGCCCGCACAGGCTTATAAATCGTGCGATATCGCTGTGGAGCAATATTCTCTGGACCCCTGTGAGGTCAATGTGGTACTCAATCTGACTTTCTATCTCGTTTCGTGTTTTTTCAATGTCATACAAAAATGTATTGCTGTGGTAGATAATCTGGAACTCCCAGTTAGTGGCAAGGTAATGCGAAGCGTGTAAAATCTTTTTTTCAAATACCGCAAAGCTATCATCAAATAGATACCGTTGAAATGTTTCCCTGAAATTACCTTTAACCGAACCAATATCATCCTGAAGCTGTTCAAAAACCCATTCGTTTAACTCCCTGCCTTTTTCCTTCATTATTTTGTGGAATATAGGAGGTTTGATGTCGGTAACTATCACCCTGTGTAAAAGCTCAATAATGCCACCTTCAATGAGCAATCGCCAGTTAACACAGCCAGGCTTTTCTTCTTCCTGAAACTTTGCAATGGTAAAGGCAAGTATCATCTTATGTGCCTGTTTGTCAATCTCGGCAAACTCCATGGGGCGCACATGGTCATTCCAGCGCTGGATGCTGGCAGCTTGAAATATCCTTTCAATTAAACCTTTTGAAATCATAGATTACATCTCCAGTAACTATCGCATAGCAAAATAAAACTTGAATTGCTGGTAAATGCAAGTAAAATATTTAAAGGTGATTGTGGAAAGTGGCACAAATGCAAAAATTTTTGGCGATAGTTACCGGTAATGGGTTATGCAGTGTGATAAGCTCATAGTGGGTATTGGGAATCGTTTGCGGAGCGATGACGCTGCAGGGAGTATCATTGCAGCAAGATTAGCACAGGCTGGCCTGTGCAGTATTGATACAGCATATATGCCGGAAAATTATATTGGCACCATACGAAGGCTTATGCCAAAAACATTGGTTATTGTCGATGCCTGTGATATGAATTTACCGGCAGGCGAGGTGCGGCGGATTGATTTATCAGCATTATATGGTGGAATTATTACCACCCATGGGTTGCCGGTGCATATTTTGCTACAAAAGTTACAGGAAGTAACACCGCATATTACTTTTATTGGAATCCAGCCTGAAACTATTGCCATAGGAGATATAGTGAATGTTCATGTGCACCATGGTATAGACTATTGCGTAACAATGCTTGTCAATGATAAGGAAACTGATATCCCTTTGTTATGAAAAATAATTGTAATAATGGTAATAAAAAGCTTGAAAAAATACCGAATGGTTATACTTTATTAAACAGGAAGTGGATTTCATATATATTAATTTAAATTATGTTAAAATGAGGTTTGGAATGATAAATCTGGTCGATAGTCTGAAGTGAAAGGTATATGTAATAATTAAAATATAATTAAAGGGATATTGTTATGGCAAAAAAACCATTAAATTTTCAGCAATCTATTATCGATTTTATGCGATCCAAGTCTGATAGGATGGAACGGGAGCTCAGGGTACCGGGTGACTGGTATTTCAATGATGGCGATGAACAAGAAATAAAAAGCTGGGCTGATGAAGAAGCGGAGAAAGTATGGGAAAAGATTAAACATAATATCTTCAAATTAGGTTGCTCGGGATTGCGCTATGAACTTTGTCCTTTTTGCCATTATTATGGTTATGAACATAATGGTTGCTATAAGGCATTAAAAAATCCAATATGTGTCAAATGCAACTATGGCAAGCGCCATGGAATATGTATTGGCGAGGAAGGACAGGTAAGCGAATATAAGAAGATCTTACAGTCCTTTGAAGATTCTCGAATCAGCATGTATAAATTTTTTACTAATGAATATTATACTGAATTAATTGAAAAGATAGAGAAGAATAACGCAAAAGCTATTGCCTGATTTATAGTACTGAGTATATTACGACATCTTTATAAAAAATAAAGAGACGGTCAAGTGTACCGTCTCTTTATTTTTTGCGTATAATGTATCAGAGGTTAATATGGTTGATGGCTTTATACTATTACTCAAGGGCAATAAAATTTTTAAAACTAAAAAGATGTTTGCCCAATTCTTCATTTTTGCTAACAAATGCGGAGTAAATATGTTCAGTATTCCTCCAGTATGAGCATCTGTTATCTATGCAGTAGGTATTTGATTTCATAATTTTCCTCCTATTAAAAAGGAATTAAAAACAATCATGTAATTAAATATATGCTAAAATACTAAATAATCAAGTAAAATTTTTCCTTTGTAAAAAAAATTTAATAAAAAATAACTTAAAAAAGCCATATTCTAGGTATTCATGTTGGTTACAAGATGTAACACTATTAACTGTTACTCCAGCCCCCATTAAAGCTGCGAATTGTCGCACGTTTTTAATGTAAATTTTCTCGGGATTCCGTAAAGGAATCCCTTTTTTTTAATTGTATGATATGTATAGAGAAGAATTAAAAAATATGGTAGCATT
The DNA here is from genome assembly GCA_035420565.1 of Spirochaetota bacterium. Taxonomy (GTDB): domain Bacteria; phylum Spirochaetota; class UBA4802; order UBA4802; family UB4802; genus UBA4802. Next base: position 8,215 of record DAOLVF010000007.1, read on the forward strand.
GAATATTGCATTATAGCATAAATACCATTGACATTTTGATAATGGCGTTGTAAAAAATACTCATGAAACACTTGCTCAAATATTGTTGTGTATTACTGTTAATGAATCCTGGCAATGCCATGGCATTTTCCTATGCCAATAATGATTACAACAATACCGTAAAACAGAATGTACGCATTGTTACTTCGCTGTACGAGCCATTTGTTATGTTTAAAGACGGTAAACTGGTTGGATTTGATATAGATTTAATCAATGAAATTTGCAAGCAGAATCACTTAACCTATTCCATAACCATAACATCATTTCAGGATATATTTACTCAGATTGAAAAAGGCACGGCTGATATGGCTATTGGCTGTATCTATGTTACAGAAGAGCGTGAAGAGATATTTCAATTTTCCAAAAGCTATCTTGAGGGAGGGTTGGTGCTGGTTGTGCCAGCGAATAGTGATATTAAAACCATATATGAATTAAACAATAAAAAGTTAGGGGTAAAAAAAGATGCAACGGGTGATTTGTTTGCCAGTAAAATAGTACAAAAAGGGTATTCCATTGAAATTATACGATATCAGGATACAGTTGATTCATTTCAAGCACTGGTTAACGGCAGTGTTGATGCAGTGCTCAATGATTATCTAAACTCGGTGTATTTATTAAATAAATATTTTTCAGGTGATATAAAAATTGTTAGGGGTAGATGGAGTGACATCATCTATGGTCGCAGGGGGATAGCGTATCCTATATCAAGCAACAATCAGCATCTTTATGAGATAATCAATAAAAGTATCCATGATTTGAAATCAAGTAATTTTATAGACATGCTATACTGGAAATGGTTTGCAATCATGCCGCCTCCAAACATTATTCGGAGAGTGATGATCTATACAGGATTGGTTGCCGTATCCATTGGTATAACATGTTTACTATTTCTTCATTTTAATAAAAGAAAAAAATTTAAAGAGCTATCCATGATTGAGGAGCATTTCAGGAACCTCATCAATGATCTTAATGTTGCTGTTTATATAATTCAAAATAATAGCATAGTATTAACCAATCATGAAGGTGCACATATTGCAGGAAGCTCCATTGAATCCATCATAGGCTATCCACTTGATTATCTCTTTTCGGAATATACAGTAATAAATGATAAAGAACTTCATTATTCCTCTTTCACAGATTTAAGCAACATGGTACAGGCAGGTCCCATGGTTTATAGAGCCAGATGGAAAAGAAAAGATGGAACAGTACTGGATGTACTTTTTAGAATTCGCCATGTACAATGGATGGGCAATAGCGCTCTTGAATGCATTGTCAATGATACTACCGATATAAACAGATTATTAGTGGAGCGCGAAAAGCTGAAAGGACAGTTGTTGCAATCACAAAAATTGGAGATAGTAGGTCAGATAACAGGCGGCATTGCACATGACTTTAACAATATATTAACCGTCATACTTGGCTATGCTAATCTGCTTGAAGCCAGTGTTGATGCCAAAAATAGAGAGGCGGTAACAAAGATCATTGAAGCTGGTAATCATGCCAGGGATATTGTTTCAAAAATGTTAACCTTTGCACGGAAAAAAGTTTTTCTGGAGCAAAAGATGCATTTGCACCATATCATTCAAAATAGTATACTATTATTGAAGACAGCATTGCCTAAAAGCTGCACAGTTGACATGCAATTACATGCAACCGTTGATACCATAGTAGGCGATACAACACAGATACAGCAAATGCTGATGAATCTTGTCATCAATGCTTCAGAAGCAATGCCCGAGGGGGGAACAATCAATATTGAAACAACTAATGTTACCATAGAACATGAGCGTATTGGGAAGGTTGAAACCATCCATGCAGGTGAGTATATTTTACTATCTATTAAAGATAGCGGGATAGGTATTGCTGAAAAGGATATTGAGCATATCTTTGAGCCTTTATTTACTACAAAAGAAAAAGGAAGCGGATTTGGTCTGTCGATAGTTTATGGTATTGTTAAACAGCATAAAGGATATATTGATGTAGTATCAATCCCCGGAAAAGGAAGCACATTTTATATATATTTACCAGTCATAACTGAAAATAGAGTAGAAGCATCGTTGAAAATTATTGACAATAAAAAAGAATCATTACCAGCTTTAGGTGGTGAAATCGTGATAATAGATGATGATGCTAATATTGGTTCTTTATATAAAGAAAGCTTGCATCTGGCTGGTTTACATGCGGTAACTTTTATCAATGCAGAAGAGGCATTTGATTACATTCGCACTCATGCTATCACGGTAAAACTTATTATCAGTGATGTAATGATGCCCGGTATCTCGGGTGAACAGGTGCTGGAATATATAAAGCAGCATTATCCAGAAATACCTGTTGTCATGATAAGCGGCTACTATGATGAAAATATGCGTGAATTATTAATAGAAAAAGGCGCGAAGGATGTATGGGAAAAGATGTATAAAATTGATGAGATTATTGAAAAGGTTAAACGTGTATTGAGTTCTTGATAAATGGGAGAAAAGTATTATGCCAGAAAAAACACTGTATGTGGTTGATGGACATGCTCTTTGCTACAGAGCATATTTTGCATTGCAGCGCAATCCTTTAATTAACAGCAAAGGACAGAATGTCTCGGCAATATTTGGATTTTTCAGGATGCTCCTGAAACTTTTACAAACTCAAAAGCCTGATTATTGCATTATTGCTTTTGATCCGCCAAAAAAATCATTTCGCTTCTCAATCTATCCTGAATATAAAGCACAGCGAGCCAAAATGCCCGATGATTTACGAAGTCAAATTGAAGAGATCAAGGCAATTTTACAGGAAATAGGCTTTACTGTTATTATCATGGATGATTACGAAGCAGATGATATTTTAGGTTCTATAGCTGCACAGTTTAGTGATACCTATAAGGTGGTGCTTGTAACCGGCGATAAAGATGCGTATCAGCTTTTGACATATCCCAATGTTATACTCTATGCTGCCAAAAAAGGTATTACTGAGTTTGAAAGCATTGATGCCAATACTGTTATTGAAAAGCTGGGTATTACTCCTCAACAAATCATTGACTACATGGCACTAACCGGTGATGCTGTGGATAATATACCGGGGGTTCGCGGTATTGGCGAAAAAACGGCTGCAAAACTTCTGCAACAGTATCAATCGCTGGATGCTATTTACAACCATTTGCATGAACTTACCGGTAAAATAAAGGAGCAGATTGAAACGCAGAAGGATAGTGCCTATTTATCGCGTCAGCTTGTAACCATAAAAACAGATATCAATATTCCCATATCAATAGAGAATGCAAAAACGCCCAACCTTCACAATGATACAGCGCGACAGATTTTCAAAAAGCTTGAAATGGATTCTATTGTACGAGAGCTTGGCGAAACTGAAAAATCAATGACGGTAGAGCAAAAAGAAGGCTATTGCATAGTAACCGACGAAGAAACGTTGCATAATGTTATTGTCCAGATTAAACAAGCGGGGCTTGTATCATTTGATACCGAAACAACATCGGCCAAACCAATGGAAGCTGATCTTGTAGGAGTTTCATTTTCTATAGCTGAAGGCTCAGGATGGTTTATGCCTGTTGGCGATAGTTCTCTGTGGAGTCAGGCAGCAGTCCCAGGGGAAAATTTGCTGAGGCATTTAAAAACTGTTCTTGAGGATAAAAGTATCAAGAAGGTTGGGCAAAATATAAAATATGATATGCTGGTCATGATGCATTGCGGGATTACCTTTGAAGGAATTTATTTTGATACAATGATTGCTTCGTACTTGCTTAATCCTGGACTGCGACGACACAATATAGATGATTTAGCGCAGGAATATCTCAATTACACCAAAGTAAGCTATGAGGAATTAGTTAAAGATGGAAAAAAACTCCAGCACATAACGCAGGTGCCCATGCAAAAATTGTCGCAGTATGCTATTGAAGATGCCGATATAGCGTTGCGACTCTATCACATCCTGTACCAAAAGTTAGAACAGGAAAATCTTCTAGATCTGTTCTTTACAGTTGAGATGCCGCTTGTTACAGTGCTTGCTTATATGGAGTATTATGGGGTTAAAATTGATCTACACCACTTTGAAGCATTGTCCATAGAGCTATCAAACAAATTACGGGACATAGAGCAGAAGATTTATTCACTGGCTGGCGTACCATTTAATATCAATTCAACGCGAGAGCTATCGCACATACTATTTGAAAAGTTAGGGTTAAAACCTGTTAAGAAGACTAAAACGGGGTATTCAACCGATATACAGGTGCTGGAGTCATTGCACGGACAGCATGAGATCATTAATTATTTAATACAGTACCGAACATTCAATAAATTACAAACCACCTACGTTGATACACTCCCAAAGCTTGTTAATCCAAAAACGGGACGAATCCACACATCGTTTAACCAGACGGTAACGGCTACCGGCAGGCTTTCATCATCAGAACCTAATTTGCAAAATATTCCGGTGCGTGATGAGGTAGGCAAAAAAATAAGAACAGGTTTTATTGTTGATAAAGGATGCAGCATGCTATCGGCTGATTACTCGCAGATTGAACTACGGCTTGCTGCTCACCTGTCAAAAGATCCTACCATGATCGAGGCATTTCAAAAGGGCATTGATATTCATGCACAGACTGCATCATCTGTTTTTAATGTGCCGTTACATGAGGTAACCGAACAGATGCGGAGGCAGGCAAAGATTATAAATTTTGCTACGATATATGGAGTATCGCCGTATGGATTATCACAGCAGGCTGACATTACAGTGCAACAGGCAACGGAGTTTATTCAAAAATATTTTAATGCATACCCAAAGATTAAAGAATATATTGATACCACCATTGCATTTGCACAAAAACATGGATATGTGCAAACACTTCTGGGGAGAAAGCGCTCTATACCCGAAATTACATCGAGCAATCAGTTTAGACGTGAGGGTGCTGAGCGTGTTGCAATAAACACTCCCATTCAGGGGACATCTGCTGATATGATTAAGGTTGCAATGGTGACAATACACACTACGTTTAAAGAAAAGCAATTAAAAAGCAAAATGATACTGCAGGTGCACGATGAGCTGGTGTTTGAGGTCCCCAATGATGAAAAAGAATTAATTGAGGAAATTGTTGTAAGCGCCATGAAGAACGCCATTACGCTTGATGTACCGGTTGTGGTAGATACAGGCTGGGGTAATAATTGGGCAGAGGCTCATTAAAGCAAGGATTTGATGGAATGAGCTATCGCTTGCAATTTTTTTAGATGTGTTGCTACGTAGCTGCTGATATACGCTGCAATGATACATCCCAGTACAAGATATAAGGGTAGCACCAGCTGAATGCCAAAATGATATGTCATCCATTTGAGTGCATCGCTGTATGATATTGTGGCAATACCAATGAAAATAATAAGTCCTGTTGTAATCCAGTTAAGATGGGATATGGTATAATCATATCGTTTTTGCAGCATAACCTGAGACATTATTATATCCTCTAAATGAATGGATGGTGAGGAGCTTGAAGTTTGCATTGATGTAAAGGCTTTTTGTAATTGACTAATTTCGTTATAGCATTGTTTACAATGTGCTATATGAAATTTAAGGAGCAATGGGATGAATTCATTATTATCCAGCATTAAAAATGTTTCAATAGCTTTTTTACATTTCATGGTAATCCTCCGCAATTGTTCCTTTTAATGCATCACGAAGATGCTGTTTTGCTCTGAAAACGTACGACTTGATTGTATTGACAGGATATCCTGTTATACGTGATATATCTTTAAAAGGTAATCCCGCATAAAAATAGAGATCAATGCATACTTTGTATGCCGGGGGCAGGGCATTGATTGCCTGCTCAAGAAGCTCTCCCAGTTCATTTTTCATGAATATATTCAAAGGTTCGGATGTATCAGCTATGGTATCATGATATTCAGTGGTATTGTTGTTTTGCATTTGTGCAATTTTATTGACGGCATGGTTATAGCAAACCTTCATCATCCATGTTTTAAAGGATGCCGTCCCCTTGAATGAATAGAGATTACCATACACCTTTACAAAAACCTCCTGCGTAAAATCAGATGCATCATCATGGTTCTTAAAAAAACGCATACCCAAACTATAAACAAGCTGCTCATAACGCTGAATAATGATTTTAAATAATTCCTGATTGCCTTTAAGAATTTGCTGAATAATATGCTCATCGCTTATATTGTTCATTGTTTGGTTGTTTTCTGCTTTACAAAGTAATAACAGGTAAAACTGATACCCAATCCTAATGGCACCAATCCGCCAATAAGTGCATATGAAACACCATCTTTAATAAGAAAAAAAATTGTTAAACTTGCACCTGCACCTAAAAGTATAAATCCCGTGAAAAGACTAAATGCATCAAAATCAAACGATACTTTTTGATACAAACCCTTTTCAATAAGAAGAATTTTTTGTTTATGATTAAAGTAAAGGAAGAAAAATAATACAACACTGCCCGCCACTATCCCAACAATAGGAATGATGGTTACTAAAATCTGTACTGCAGTTGATGGTGTTGACATACAATAGTTCCCCCTATCAGTTAATATTAAAGTTGTGTTTGGAGCTGCTCATTACCTGCAGGAACTGTGGCAGCCAAAGATTTTTCAATTGTATCATCATGTCCGTGTTTATGAAGTGATTTATTGTATTCGTTTACCATGATATCAGTGATTTTAAATAAATGATATCCTTTGATAGCCAGTGCTATAGCTTCAGAAAATAATTTTGGGCGATATTTCAAGGTATTCAACAAAAATGTAAAATAATCTTTTCCGTATGATGAAAATCCCTGTTTTACTAATGATAGTATAAGAGCCTTGAACTCTTTCAATGTAAATTGGCGATATACCATTCTTTTGCCTGGAAGCCGCTTAATTAATGTAAGGCACCGTTCAAAATATTGTTTTGGCGAGTAGATTGTTTTCAGTATTTTTATATAGCCGTCAACGAGCAATTGCACTGGCATCTTTGGTATAAAGTTTGGCTCAAGCTTGTGAGTATTATTCCCATTTGATTCAGTAATAAGCCTCCCTTCTTCAACCAGACGATGATATAACCGTGTTTGCGGGAGAGCATCCAGTATTCCTACCATTGCCATAGGTATCCCCGATGATTGAATAAATTCAATCTGTAGATCAAAAACATTATCAGGATCTTCATCAAATCCAACAATAAAGCCTCCGCTTACCTCCATACCATGTTGCTGAATTGATTCAACATTTTCAAGAAGATTTTCTTTGGTGTTCTGCGTTTTACCGACGCTTTCAAGTGATGATACAACAGGGGTTTCAATACCCAGAAAAACCATGTCAAAACCTGCTTTATACATAAGCTCCATAAGTTCGTCATCGTGTGCTAAATTAACGCTTGCTTCGGTCTGGAAGGAAAATGGGTATGCATGAGCAATCTGCCACTCAATGATTGCTTTGAGTAGTTCCTTAACCTTTGCTTTATTGCCAATAAAATTATCATCTACAATAAATATTGATTCGTTAAAACCAGTTGCGTATACTGCATCTAATTCGGCGCAAAATTGCTGCGGGCTTTTTGTACGAGGAACTCTTCCAAATAATGAGATGATGTCGCAAAATTCACAATTAAATGGACACCCTCGTGAAAATTGTAATGGAACGCTGGAATAAGGTTTAAGATCAATAATATCAAAACGTGGTATTGGTGTTTTATCAAGGGATGGCTTTTGAGTTGAAGTATAAACATGCTGCAGCGTTCCAGATTGCAGATCATGTAAAAACATTGGCAATGTTACCTCTGCCTCATTTAAAACAAAGTAATCAACATCCGGAATAGATTGCCATAAAGAAGTAGGATAGGGGCCACCAGCCACAACAGGCACATGGTATTGTTTGCACATCGATGTAACATGGTGAAATGATTCCTGTTGGACAATCATTGCTGATATAAAGACCATATCGTAGTCTGGTATTATTGTGGGATCAAGTGAAGATATATTTAAGTCAAGTAGCTCAACCTCCCAATCCTCTGGTAACATTGCTGCAACGGTTAACAAACCAAGAGGAGGGAAAACTGTTTTTTTACCTATAAATTCTAAAGAGTATCTAAAACTCCAGTAGGTAAGGGGTATTTCAGGATATACCAATAATATTTTTTTGCTCATAACAACCTCCTGTGCTGTCTTGAACCAAACAGGTAGTTTATATATTTGGAAAACTAACCATGCATATTATTAACTGCTGATTTATTAATCTGTTTAGTTTTGAATTTACTATATAGACAGGTTATCTATCAGGATGGTTGCAAAAAAATTTCGATATGTGAACAGAGCGATGATTTATCACCGCCCTGTTCGATAGTTATTGTTAAACTTCCTTACTGTCAATCCATTTCATCATCTTTCGTAACTCTTTGCCAACCTTCTCAATGAGATGTTCACGTTCTTTTTTCTTTATTGCATTAAATTGTGGACGGCCTGCTACGTTTTCTAAAATCCATTGACGGGCAAATTGAGCTGATTGAATTTCATCAAGTACCTTTTTCATCTCTTTACGGGTTTGTTCGGTGACCATACGCTTGCCTACCATGTAATCGCCATATTCGGCAGTGTCAGATACAGAATACCGCATATAGTTAATGCCGCCCTGATAAAATAAATCAACAATGAGTTTAAGTTCGTGCATACATTCAAAATAAGCAATCTCGGGCTGGTAGCCAGCTTCTACCAGTGTGTCAAAACCTGCTTTAACAAGCTCTGAAACTCCTCCGCACAGTACGCATTGTTCGCCAAAGAGGTCGGTTTCGGTTTCTTCTTTAAATGTTGTTTCAATAACACCTGCTCGTGTAGCTCCAATCCCCTTTGAATAAGCCAATGCAACTTCTTTTGCTTTACCGGTTGCATTGTTATGTATTGCAATTAAACAGGGAACGCCGCCGCCTTTTTCATATTCGCTACGTACTAAATGTCCCGGTCCTTTTGGTGCTACCATTATAACATCAACATCTGATGGTGGAACTATCTGACCAAAATGGATATTAAATCCATGTGAAAAGACAAGTGTCTTGCCTTTTTTAAGATACGGCTTTACATCATTTTCGTAAAGCTTTGCCTGAACGTGATCCTGAGCCAATATCTGGATGATATCAGCTTTTTCAGCTGCTTCTTTTGCGCTTATTGGTTTAAAGTTATGTGAAACTGCAATATCATAATTTGGTGTTCCGGGTAATTCTGCAACAATTACTTTACAGCCACTATCTCGCAGATTTTGTGCCTGAGCATGACCCTGACTGCCATATCCTATTACAGCAATCATCTTGTTTGAAATCACCGATAAATCGGCATCATTATCATAGTACATCTTTGCCATAATGCTACCTCGTTTTAATTATTATATAGAGTAAATGCAGTATACTTACATGCAGTTATTGATGCAGCATAGTCTATTATTGTATTTGTATTATGCAATAAAAATTTAATTTTTTTTTAACTTCTTAAAACAGGGTAATGTTTGAAAAGTGTTATTTATCGATTTCCTGTGATATCTCACTATTGGTAACAGAAAAATTTTAAAAATTTTTAATTATAAAAAAATATTTTTTAATTTTCCCCTTAATTTTTTCCAGTTTCAGCGTATTAATTTCATAGAGAAATACAATGGAAATTGTATGTATTTGAATAAAATTTTATAGCAGGAGGTGGTTATTATTTATGCATGGACATTCAATTCATGATAAATCGTATAAATATCTTTTTTCTAATCCATTAATAGTAAAAGAACTTTTAGAATCATTTGTTGCAATGGAGTGGATTAAAGAGGTTGATTTCAGCAAAGCTCAGCCTGTTGATAAAAGCTATGTAAATGATGACTACAAAGAATATGAAGCTGATATCATATATAAATTGATGTTGAAAGATGCAGAAATTTATTTATATCTGCTTATTGAATTTCAATCAACGGTAGATAATTATATGTCGTTCAGAATGCTGACTTATATTATGGAATTATATCGTGAACTGATTTATAAACACAAAGTAAAACAATTGCCAGTAGTTTTTCCGATATTATTGTATAATGGTGAACGTAAATGGACGGCAGCTACTAATATATTTCAGCTTATTAATGTGCCTGAGCAGCTGCAGCAATGTAGACCATATATACCGCAATTTCAATATTATCCAATTATTGAAAATGAAATATTGGAAAATGAATTAGACGCAATGATGAATGTTATAGCTACGGTTTTTTTGCTTGAAAGAGGTGATAAAGAAATTTTCTTAAAAACAATTGACAGAATACGCAACCTTATGCATATTTATGGTAATGAAAATATGATTATACGAACTTTATTAGTATGGTTGGCGCATTATTTAGAAACTCATGGTATTATTGATAATGTAAAACCCATAATTGAATCAGCATTTCATCCGGAGGAGGCTTATAGTATGTTATCAACGACATTACAACATTTGAAGGAGGATTTACGAAAAGAAGGTTATACTGAAGGCTTGCAATCAGGTTTTCAGGATGGTGTCCAGAAGGGGATGCGAGAAGGGTTGCAAAAAGGTATGCAAAAAGGTATGCAAAAAGGTATGCAAAAAGGTATGCAAAAAGGTATGCAATTGGGAATGCAAAAAGGAGTTGTCAGAGGTAAACAAACCGGTCTTAAAGAAGGAATAGTGCAGGGTATGATAAAGGAACGTGCAAAAATTGCCAGTAAGATGCTCAGGAATGGGATAGACGACGCGACAATACTAAAAATAACAAAATTGGATAAAAATCAGCTGGAAATTCTTAAGAATAAGAATAAGAATGAGAATAAGAAAAAGAAAAAGTAATGGGTTGATATCACTAATATTATTAAATGAATGATGCAGCAAATATAATAAAAAATTTTACGATTTCATTCCTTAAGAATTGATACCCTGCCTGTCCGGATGAGTTCTTTAATAGAATATGGTCGCAGCAGTTCAATAAAGTTATCTACTGTTTCAGGATCACTGACCATTTCCAGTATAATTGCTTTATTAGTGACACCAACAATGCGTGCTCCAAAAATCTGTGCCAGTTGATAAATTTCATTACGTTTTGTAGGTGTGGCATTAAGTTTTGCTAATACAATCTCTCGCTGTACAGCATTTTCCTGATTGTGGTCAGTTACTTTTATAATATCAATGAGTTTATTAAGCTGCTTCTTTACCTGTTCAATAATACGGTCATCACCGCTAACGACTATAGTCATAACCGAAACATCAGGTAATTCAGTTTCGCTAACTGCTAACGAGTCGATGTTGTATCCTCGTGCAGAAAAAAGTCCAGCAACACGTGCTAACACACCAAATTTATTTTCAACTTTTACTGATATTACATGCTGGCTCATGCTAATTCCCTCATCATCATATCTTTTACAGATTTCCCTGCGGGGATCATTGGATAAACGTTTTCTTCGCGATCAACATGGAAATCCAGAATTATTGGCTTGTCAGTGATGGTAAACGCTTTTTGTATTGCGGGTACAACATCTGCTTTTTTCTCAATACGAATGCCTTCAGCACCATAGGCTTGAGCTAATTTTACAAAATCGGGCTGGAAATTGATACAGGTGTATGAATATCGTTTATTATAAAACAATTGTTGCCACTGTCGTACCATACCTAAAAAGCCGTTATTGAGTATAGCAATTATAATAGGTAATCGATGTTGTACTGCTACAATGAGTTCCTGTATATTCATCTGTATTGAACCATCACCAGCAATGTCAATTACACGTTTATCGGGACGGCCTAATTGGGCTCCAATAGATGCAGGAAATCCAAATCCCATCGTGCCCAGTCCGCCTGATGATATAAAGGTTCGCGGCTGTGTATAGTCAAAAAATTGTGATGCCCACATCTGATTTTGTCCAACTTCAGTGCATATAATAGCATCACCGTTGCTGATCTCATAGATTTTTTCAATAACATATTGTGGTTTAATGGTTACATCACTGTCTTTATAGGTAAGCGGGTTTTCTTCTTTCATCTTCATTACATGAGTAACCCACTCATCTATTTTGGGAGCCTTTACTGTTTTGTTTATCTCGGTTAAAACATGTTTCGCATCACCAACAATTGGTACATCGACAGCTACATTTTTACTAACTGATGACGGATCGATATCAATATGGATGACCTTTGCATGAGGTATAAACTCTGAAATTTTACCAGTCACGCGATCATCAAACCGTGCACCCACAGCTATAAGCAGGTCGCTCTGATGAACAGCATGGTTTGCATAATAGGTGCCGTGCATTCCTAACATCTTGAGCGAAAGTTTGTCATTTTCCGGATAGGCACCTAACCCAAGCAGGGTAGTGGTAATGGGAATACCTGTCTTTTTTATGAATGTACGCAATTCATCCGATGCATTGGATGATATAACACCACCACCAGCATACACAACTGGACGTTTTGATTGTTCAATTAATTTACATGCTTTCTGAATCTGCCCTGAATGACCATGAATGACAGGCTTGTAGCTTCGCAAATGCACTGTTTCTGGATAATGGAACTCGGTTTCGGCATTTGATATATTGACGGGAACATCAATTAATACGGGGCCGGGCCTGCCGGTTGTTGCAATATAAAAAGCTTCTTTAATAATTTTGGCTAACTCATTAATATCCTTAACTAAATAATTATGTTTGGTAATTGGGCGGGTTATCCCTGTAACATCAGCTTCCTGAAATGCATCATTGCCAATAACCTCAGTGGATACCTGTCCGGTGAATATAACAAGCGGTATCGAATCCATATTTGCTGTTGCAATGCCGGTAACTAAATTGGTGGCACCTGGACCGGAGGTTGCAATGACAACACCGGGCTTACCGGTTGCACGGGCATAACCATCAGCAGCATGGATCGCCCCCTGCTCATGACGGGATAAAATAAATTTAAAAGGTGCATTAAATAAATGGTGGAAAATAGGTATAACCACGCCGCCAGGGTAGCCAAACATGACTTCAACCTTTTCCCTGATAAGTGATTCAATAATAATCTGTGCACCTGTAATTTTCACCTGTTACACCTCGCAGAAATAAATAAAAAGTAAGCATATATCTAAATATAGCAGGCATAAAAATTGCAACATAATTTTTTTTAAATTATAAAAATATAAAATAATATATAAAATATAATATAAACATTTAAACTATTATAAGCATTGATAGCATACACTTATAAAAAATAGCAGTGGGCGATAGTCACTGATAATTGGTTTTCTTTATATATAATACATTGTAGCGGCAATGTAATTTTCAGGATCACATGGTAATAAAGAGATTCAAGATAAAGCCTAAAATGACAGTAGTGCATAATGCTATTTGCAGATAAGAGCAATACTACCGTGAGTAAAAGCTGTAACCCGTATAGCATTACACAAACATGTATATAAATGATAATTGACAACATACCATAATATGTTATAATAATTAAAATAAAAAATTATTGAAGAAAAATTAGCACGAGGTTTGCCTTGAGTCAGAATGAACGGTTGCAGTATATTGATACCAGCATTCGCGAAAAGGGAGTTGTGACAGTTAAAGAGGTTGTGGAGAAATTTGAAGTGTCGCCACGGACGGTTAAGCGCGATCTTGAATATTTCAGAGACCGGATTAACGCACCAATAGTATATGATGTATATAAAAAAGGATATTTGTATTCTTTGCCTTTTGATTATTTTTCCTACCGCAATGAACGCATGCTGTTATTTTATTTATTCTTAATGAAATTAATTGAAAGTCCCACACATTTCCCCTTTGTGGATAAAGCTATCCCCGACCTGATAAAGCGCAATATTCTTGCTCACTATCTCCCCCTTATGTCCAGGATTACCTACGAAATAGACGAATGGGAACAGTTGGATATTACTCTGTTCAGCAAACTTTTTTCAACGCTTCGGAATGATAATTGTATTGTAATTAAATATGCTGATGTCACAGGAAAGACTACTACCAGAACTATCGCCCCCGAACACTTTATTCATTATGAGGGAAGGTGGTATGTCATTGCCTATGATGAAACTAAAAAAGGGATACGAACATTTTTACTGTCGCGCATACAGAAAGCAGAGGTTGTAAATAAAAAGCGTACAAGAAAAATTAATGATGATGAATTACAAAAATTTATTAAGTCAACATATGGCATTTATAAAGGCAGTGGTGGCAAATTAGTGCAGGTTCGTTTTTACCAACCGGTATGTAATATAGTAAAAAAACAGGTATGGCATAAAGAGCAGACCATGAAAGAAGGAAAACATGAACAGTACGGTGCCTACGTTGAACTGCAGCTTCCGGTTCATCATCCTCAGGAGCTTTTAGGGAAGGTTTTGCGGTATGGCAAATATGCCGAGATTGTTGCACCTTCATCGATACGCACCATGTGGCTTGAAGCAATAAAAGAAGCATACGTGCGGTTTGTAAAATCAAAGTAAAAATATTTTTAACAGGGACAGTATATGTCCCTGCCCGGTAGTTAATTTATATACAAACTATTTTGGAGGTTTATACTATGAAAGCTAAAAGTATGGTTATTATGCTGTTGTTCTTTGCAATAGGGTGTGCTCATTATGAGGTTATGGTATCGTCTATCAATAATAATGAGACTGCAGGCAATAAAGTGTTTGTTGCACCCGGAATGAAGGATGTTGCTATTAATGATTTGCAGTTTCAGGAGTTTAGCAACTATATTAAAAAGGTATTAATAAAAAAAGGGTTTGCAATAGTCAATACTATCGATGAGGCAGATCAGGTTGTGATGCTTGTGTATGCTATAAGCGGTCCACAAAATTATACTGCAAATGTTCCACTATGGGGACCAACAGGGATAGAATCTTCAACAACCTATGGCAATATATCCTCATCGGGCAGTTATTATGGAAACACATATTATAATCAAACATACGGAATAACTGGAGTGGCACAGGTGAAACGAACATTCTATAGCAGAACTATTATATTAATTGCTTTTGACTGGAAATTGTTTAAAACTAAAAAGGTGGAAAAGCAGTTATGGAAAACAGATATAGTAAGCATTGGCAGTAGCAACGACTTACGATATGTATTTCCCTATATGGTTGTAGCTGCCGAACAGTATATTGGCACAAACACCAGGCATGCTGTTACTGTTAAAATAAACGAATATGATAGAAGAGTAAAGGAATATATAGGGTATGACGACAAATAGCTCATTTGTATTACAAAGTTATTGACAGAGGAAAGTTAGATTGTATATACAGATTAACCCATAGTTGTTGTATGTTAAAAGGATATTACATGGATTAATAGTAAGTACGGAAAAATCATATTACATTGTAAAGGTTTATTATGTCCAACTTTATTACCAATCAACCAACTAAAAATTTACTGCATAGAGTTCGAGATTTGATTGCACATAGCAAAGAATTAAAATTTTTAGTTGGTTTTTTCTATTTTTCGGGGATTAAAGATTTGTATACCTCATTGCAAAACAATGCCGATGTAGTTGTAAAGATTTGTGTTGGCCTTAACGTTGATACTCTAAATTATTGTATTGTTGAATGTGGTAATGATGCTAATGTAAGCAACAAAGATGTTATTAATAGATATTTTGAATCAATTACAAAGTCAATAAATAGCGAAGAATTTGACAATAAAGATTTTTATGAGCAGATAGCATATTTTATTCAATTAATTAAAAATGAACGATTAATAATACGAAAGACCCGCCAGCCCAATCATGCAAAATTGTACCTTTTTACACTTTCAACTGAACAGGTAAAACAAAAAATACTAATAACCGGTAGCAGCAACCTAACCCGGGCAGGGCTTATTGGCCAGCATGAATTTAATGTAGAAATAACTGACTATGGTATCGAAGAAGCCGAAAGGTATTTTGATACAATATGGGATGAATCGGTTGCTATTACTGAAAATGATGCCTGCAAAAAAGAGCTTATAAATTTGTTACAACACCAGACACTTATTAAAGAAATAACACCGTTTGAAGCATACTGCCTTGTATTAAAATCGTATCTAGATACGTATGAAATACGGACTGCCAGTGAAGCGATAAACAGGATACTGATAAGCAACAACTACGTGCCATACCGCTATCAGTTAGATGCAATAACACAGGCGATAGCTATTATAGAAAAACACAATGGCGTTATATTGGCCGATGTTGTTGGTCTTGGGAAAACTATCATTGCCTGTGCCATTGCGTTTCAGTTAAAAAAACGAGGCATTGTAATATGCCCACCCGGGTTAATTGGTAATGACAATAAGGATATGGGCTGGAAAAAATATTTAGAAGATTTCAGGCTTTTTGATTGGGAAGTGCGTTCCAGCGGGAAATTAGAAGAAGCACTTGAATTTGTGAATAGATGCAAGGATATTGAAGTTGTCATTGTAGATGAGGCGCACAGATTTAGAAATCAGGACACCCGTTCGTATGAGCTGCTGAAAAACATATGCAGAGATAAAATAGTAATTTTATTAACAGCTACCCCTTTTAATAACCGACCTTCGGATATATTTTCATTGATAAAACTGTTTGTGACTCCTAGAAAATCAACCATTACCCTTGAAAACAACCTTGAGCTTTTGTTTTCCATGTATAAATCTAAATTTGATAAGCTAAGTTATATAAAACGGTATCATGATTCGAAAGATCGGGAAAAAAGAAATAGAGCTACAACGTTTTACAAATATCTATTTGGAACAGAAAACATAGATATACGCAGGGTAAATGCTGAAACGCATAAGCTGGCAAAGCAGATACGCGATGTCATTGAACCAGTTACGATTAGACGTAATCGCATTGATTTACAAAAGAATCCGTACTATAAGGATGAAGTTCAACATTTATCTATTGTAAAGGATCCGATAGAATGGTTTTATGAATTAACACCTAAGCAGCTACAATTTTATGATACTATCATTGAACATTATTTTGTTGAGGATGACGTAGAGGCTTTCAAAGGATCTATATACCGGCCATTTATATACGAAGTAGGTGAGCTTGAAATAAATGATGATAATGATGTAAACGAAGGGCTTTTAGAAAAAAACCGTGAATATCAACAACAGAAAAACCTTTTTAATTTTATGCGCAGGCTTCTTGTTAAACGGTTTGAAAGCTCGTTTGGTGCGTTTAAAGAGAGTATAAAAAATTTTAAACGTATCCATGAACATGTATTACAGTTTATTGAAAAAACCGGAGGTGGAGATCCACTTAAAGGCGAATTTATTTTGGATAGGCAATTGCTTGAAAAGATTTACGATATGGACGTTGATGAAATAGAACAATATTTACAGGAGTATGAAACGAACCTGCAAAAGGATGTTTTACCAAAAAAATATAAACGATATAAAATTAAGACCTTTAAATATAAAGAAAAATTTATTGATGATATAAAACATGACATAAAGTTATTTACCTCCATACTGGAACAGCTTGATGCGCTTGATCTGGTAAACAATGATCCAAAGCTGGATTGCCTAATAAAAAATGTAGCAAATGAATTTTATCAAAATAAAGAAAAAGATAAAAACAAGCGAAAAATTGTGATTTTTTCTGAGTTTCTTGATACTGTTTGTTATTTAAAAGATACATTAAATAATAAATTTAACAATCGCGTTCTGGTTATTTCCGGTGATTTGTCTGATAGTAAAATAAAAGAAATTTATAAAAACTTTGATGCTTCGTATCAGGATCAGAAAGATGATTATGACATATTGCTGTGTACCGATAAGCTTTCCGAAGGATTTAACTTAAACAGAGCAGGTATGATTGTAAACTATGATATACCGTGGAATCCAGTGCGTGTTATTCAACGATTGGGGCGTATAAACCGTATAAGCAAAAAAGTGTTTGATGAGCTGTATATAGTAAACTTTTTCCCAACCGAAAAGGGTGCTGAGATAGTTAAATCGCGCGAGATAGCCCAGAATAAAATGTTCATGATACACAATACATTGGGTGAGGACGCAAAGATTTTTGACGAGGACGAAGAACCAACACCAGCCGAACTCTATCACCGTTTACAGATAAATCCAGAAACATTAGAAGCGGAAAGCTTCTATACCAGAGTTTTGAATGTATTTGAAAGTATAAAGGCCCAGTATCCAGAAATTATAAAAAACATAGAAAGCACTCCACACAGAGTGAAAGTATCAAAGAAAAGCACGTATGATGAATTGCTGGTATTCTTTAAGAAAAACAGATTGTTTGTTATGAACTATGATTATTCGGATGGCAGTATTGTAGAAACTACCCTTGAAGAAGTAGTGGATAGAATTGCATGCAATATTGATGAAAAGGCTTTGCCAATAGACGAACGTTTCTGGGGCGCATATGAAAAAGTAAAAGTGCATAAAGATAAATCCAGCTTACCAAAAAGTGTGTTGAGTATACAGGATAGAGCAAAGAATAAGCTACAGTTTATCTTAAGCAACGAGTGCCCGGAGGCACTGCAACCGTATATTCCATTTTTAAAACAGCTTAAAGAAGATCTTATTGATTATGGAACCCTTTCGGATTATACATTGCGGCGGATTGCAAATTTCAACATTGACTACAACGATGCTACAAAGTTACAGGAGCTGGTTAACGAAATTGCTGCATTGCAGCAGGAATTAGGCAATGATTACTTACACAAAATAAAAGCTAAAGAAGATGGGTTACAAAAGGAAATAATTATTGCAATAGAAAATAAAATATAAAATTAAAGGAACAAATGGAGTAGCAGCATGGATGATGTGGTTAGAATACTTGAAGATATTATAAATGATTTTGACGTAAATAAATTTAAAAATTTTTTTTATAAAAAAACAAATGATTTTATATCTCAAGATAAGCCATTAGATGGATGTAACGACGAACTTTTTGATGAAAGCACGCAAATAGGCACGTTTAAAGTTAACGATGTTCACGAATTTATTGTGATTGCCGCAAAAGTAAATAAAGAATTAACACAAAAAAGCGGAAAAAAAGCGCAATACACCTTTGCAAAAAAGATATTGAAACAAATGATACAATACACTGGTGGCTTTTTTATTTTTTACGACAGCAATGGAAATTTCAGGTTTTCGTTTATCTATAGCATACCCCGTCCCGATGGCAAGCAGGACTGGAGTAACTTCAGGCGTTACACCTACTATGTAAGTAAAGACCAGACAAACCGGACATTTTTGCAGCAAATGCAAGCAGCAAGCTTTGAAAGTTTAGAAAAAATCATTGACGCGTTTAGTGTAGAAAAGGTTACGAAAGAGTTTTATAGAAATATAGTAGAATTATATTATACACTTATTAACAACTACAATAACAAGGGATTACAACGATTTCCAAAGGAAGATCAAAATGAAAAGGAAGAGTTTGCCATTCGGTTACTGGGTAGACTTTTATTTTGTTGGTTTTTGAAGATGAAGAAGGATGGTTCTAAAGATTCATTGATACCCCAGAAATATCTTTCATCTGAGTTGGTAAAAAATTTTAATGGAGACTATTACCATGAATATGTTGAGCCATTATTCTTTCAGATATTAAATAAACCATTAAAAGAAAGGTTAGAAAAATACAAAACTAAAAGTTATTCGCTTATTCCATTTTTGAATGGAGGTTTATTTGAACCACACGACAGTGATTATTATCCTGTAACTGCAATAAACGAAATGGGAATATCACCAAATATAAATATACTGACAATATCAAATGACTGGTTTGCAAACCTTTTTGAGGTTTTTGAGCGATATAATTTTACCATTGATGAGAATACACTTGTTGATACTGAAGTGTCCATTGATCCTGAAATGTTGGGTAAAATATTTGAAAACCTTTTGGCAGAATATAACCCTGAAACAAAAGAGAATGCGCGCAAAGCTACAGGAAGTTATTACACCCCGCGCGAAATAGTTGATTATATGGTTGATGAATCGCTTAAAAACTATTTGTGTGAGAAAACAAAACTATCCAGAGATATCATTGAAGAATTATTGAAACATGAAAATTTTGAAGCTGCTGCTAACCTTAATGAACATGATAAAGAAGCGATCATAGATGCCATAGACAAAATTAAAGTAATAGATCCGGCATGCGGAAGCGGTGCCTTCCCTATGGGTATACTGCACAAATTGCAGGTAATTCTGGAGAATGTTGATCCACAGTCAAAAATATGGTTTAAAAAAAAGATTGGGCAAATTGTTGACCCGCTTTTGCAGAAGGAATTGCAAATAAAATTGGAGGAAGAAAATTGGGATTACATTCACAAATTAGGGTTAATACAACATTCCATATATGGCGTTGATATACAGCCCATTGCAGTTGAAATATCAAAACTACGGTTTTTCCTTTCCCTTATTGTAGATGAAAAGATTGATGATGAAAAACAAAACAGGGGAATAATACCATTGCCAAATCTTGAGTTTAAATTTGTAGCGGCAAATACGTTGATTGGGTTAGAAATATTCCCTACTATAATGAATTTAAGAAGTAATAATGATGGAATTGATATAAATTTAGATAAATTAATCGAAGAATTACGAAAGCTACGTAAAGAATATTTTAACTCCATAGAAAATAAACTTGAATTACAAAAGAAATTTGTTGAACTACAGAAACAAATATTTGAAAGAAGCTTAAACTGGCAAAAAGATATTGGTCAACAAATTCAATTATCAATGTGGGAGCCTTTTAAATTTTATTCAAGCAACTGGTTTGACCCCGAATGGATGTTTGGCGTAACCGATGGCTTTGATATAGTTATTGGAAATCCGCCGTATGGCATTAAAATGGATAATATTGATAATCTTATAAAAACCTATAAACATTTTGACAGGCAAAAAAATTCCGCTTCATTTTTTATAGAACTTGGTAGTTTATTATCCAACTCTAAAGGAATAATTGCTTATATTATACCTAAATCCTTGTCTTTTTCTGAAGGCTGGAAAAAAACAAGAGAACTAGTTACGCATAAAAATAGATTGATATCAGTTATTGATGTATCTAAAGCATTTGAAGATGTAAAATTAGAACAGATAATTATTTGCTTTTCAAAAAAAACTATAATTGGTAAATATCAATTTAATGTCGGTGAGAGGTGGAGTGGTGAAATAAAAGTAAGTGATAAAATCAGTAAAAGTATGATAGATCAACTTGATATTTTGCCAATATATATTAACAAAAGAAAACAAAGTATTTTAAGTAAATTGCAACAGGGGAGTATATTACTTTCTGAAATATCAAAAACATTCAGAGGATTACCATTCCAAAGTAAGTTGTCAAACTCAGGCCAGCCAATTTTAAGAGGCAAAAACATAGGCAAATATAAAATCTATGGGAGCATTGATAAAATTTCCTTACCTCAAGAAATATTAGATAGTGCAAAAGTGATAGAGATTTTAAAACCTAAAATCATCTCTCAAAATATTGTTACTCATGTTATGAATCCATATGATAGGATAATGGTTATAGCAACGATTGATACAGAAGGATTTTTAACCCTTGATACAGTGATGAATACATATTTAACAACAGATAGATTTACGCTACAATATGTGCTTGCAATACTTAATTCACAACTTGCCTCTTGGTTTTATTGTTGGTTTGTTTATAACAAAGCGATAATGACAATGCATTTTGATAAATATTATATGGGAAAACTTCCCATAAAAGATGTTGATTTAAAAACCCAGCAGTGTTTAATCAATCTTATTGACCAAATCCTCACCGCCAAAAAACAAAACCCAAGCGCCGATACAACCCGGTGGGAACGGGAAATAGATACACTGGTTTACAAGTTGTATGATTTAACGGATGAAGAGATACAGGTGGTGGAAGGAAATGTAACATAAAAAAATATAATAACAAATACAATTATGAATCCGCACAATCACCACCGCCGTTCAATCCGTTTGCGGGGATACGATTACACCCAACCCGGTGCATATTTTATAACCATGTGCACCCACAACCGGGAATGTTTATTTGGTGACATTGCAAATGGCGAAATGGTGTTAAATGAATGGGGGAAAATGGTATGGGATGAATGGTTTAAATCCCAATCAATACGAAATGAAATTACATTATATGATAATGAATTTGCCGTAATGCCCAATCATATCCACGGGATTGTGTGGATTGTAAATACCGACAATATTGGGGTGAATGATGTAGGGGCGAACGGCCGTTCGCCCCTACAATTGCCGATGACGCAACCCATTGGATCCCCAAAACGTTCATTGTCGTCATTTGTTGCGGGGTTTAAATCCGCCGTAACCAAACAAATCAATCAATTGCGCCAAACACCCGGTATGCCCGTCTGGCAACGCAATTATTATGAACACATCATCCGTAACAACAATGAATTACATCGCATCCAACAATATATTATAAACAACCCTAAAAATTGGGAACTGGATGAAAATTATCACATATAATCACCGCCGTTCCATCCGTTTACCGGGATGTGATTATACACAACCCGGTGCATATTTTATAACCATTTGTACCCTCAACCGGGAATGTTTGTTTGGTGACATTGCAAATGGCGAAATGGTGTTAAATGAAATGGGGAAAATTGCACACCAATATTGGTTGGATATTCTCAATAGTACGCATAAAAAAATATCGCAATAAAAAATAAAAAAAATTTCACCAGGGACATTATATGTCATTCACCAGGAAGTATATTCCCTATATAATGAAGGAAAAAATAGTCTAATATACACAATAAAGTGAATATGAAAAAGGGGGCTATATGAACACTGGTATGGCACATAATATTTTTTCAATAATAATTCCCATGTTAAAGGCAGGTACAGTAGCGGTAACTATCGCCCTGATTATGCTTTTTATTAGTAAAAAGCTAATTTTGGTGAGACAAATAATTTGTATAAAACGGTATGCTGCTAAATACCAGTTGGCAATGGGTTCTATTACCAGCCGGTTTGCTGTTAATTTGCCGGTTGTAGCGGAATCGTTACAGATACCAGATGAAATAATTGATGAGGCTGTGCAAAATAGTAAGCCATCAAGCGATAGCTGGCTGTATATGCCCCATCAGGGACATGTGTATAGAATACATATTGCGCGTGATATTGAGGAAATTGAACTGGAGAATATAGGCGCGCTTCAGGTACATCATATTGGCGATAGTCGCTGTAAAGGGGAATATGCTGTGCTAACACAAAACGGCGTTACTATATACCAGTGTGCTGATGATCATTTAGTGCTAAAGAAACATTATCCTCATGATAACATACAACAATTTTATGCAGATAGTGAGATAGTAATAACAGCAGCGTATAAAACAATAATCATACATAACAGGAAAGATACAACTACATTACGGTACAGTGTTGATGAAGGAGTCTGTACGTATGTGTCAGCAAAATCGTTAGTTGTCGATAGCGTAAATGATAACAAAAAATATGCAGTAATCTATTTTGGAAATACCATATACTTTTTGGATTTATCAGCTAGATATATTCAGTTTGAACCAATCCGTTACATTACAACAAATGTACCTATTACAGGCGAATATGAAAAAGGATTCATAATGAACGAAGGATTTACCTACGGAAATGTTTTTATCGATATTGGGACATATCCACAAAAGCTCCAGTATGCTGTTTTTGGTGGCAGGAATTGTGTATTCTTCATAGCGCATGAAATTCTGTATTGCATCGAGGTTATAGGGCAGGACACATTAACAGGTCTTGGCATAAATATTGTATCCCATCAGGTTGATGACTTTTGTGTTGCTGATAATGTTTTAGTTGCTCACCAGATTGATAATGGATTTATTCGATATTTTAATTATGAAGAAGCAGAGGTAGCATAAGCACATAATGATTACTATGCAATATAGGTAAGCGTACAATACAGGAGGGAGCATGAAAGTAAAACTAAAATTTGAAGATATACTGGTCGTTATTGCCTATGCACAGGTGTTATCAATGTTTTATTTCATTGAAGATGTTAACACAACTTTTATAGCAACAATTATTATTACCTCATGGTTTGTTGCACAAAAGGTAAA
Organism: Spirochaetota bacterium; assembly: GCA_035420565.1. Taxonomy (GTDB): domain Bacteria; phylum Spirochaetota; class UBA4802; order UBA4802; family UB4802; genus UBA4802. The sequence continues at coordinate 32,271 of DAOLVF010000007.1, forward strand.
AAGCCATATACGAAAAAAAGATGTTCTGTACACCATTATGCACAGAGCTCATTCAATTAAAAAGATTGTTAGCGTAGATTTACACAGGCTTGATGGTATTTATGAAGCATTTAAGGAAGATGAACTAGGCAGGTAAACTATGCCTATTGAGGTAAAAATACTGGGATATGTTAGCTTTCAAAAATTAAAAAAACCTGAACATGCTTTAATAAAGTATGTTCCAATTAATTCTGTTATTCCCATATTCAACTGGCAGTTGTATAATAAAGATTTAAACAATCAACATACACCATACCTTTTACATCGGAAAAAAATACATTACCGGTATTATTCTCCGTCAAAACGGTTTATTATACTTTTTGGTAAGATTCTTGTAATTTACATGTGCACAAATGTTGTGTTAAATACTGCAAAATATCTCCAGAAGATTAATAATACACCCCCTCGGAATCATTTTTTCGAAAATTATATAAATACCGATCAACGGTATAACAATAACATTTTAAAACAACTTAAACAATTTAAAAAGAAAAACGGTGGTGTATATGGTAAATGATCAAATATATTATATTTACGATAATGCAGTATGGTGTAGAAGTAATAATATTGAAAGTGGGTATGGATACAGGCTGGAAGGTGTAGCTGTTCCAATTGACTTGTACGTATATAATCACTTGAGTAAGCAAAAAGTGTATTTACTGTACAATTGGGGTGTGCTTGAATATACCGAAAAACGAATATACAATATAAAAAATCCTGTTGCCGTAGTACGTAATCACAACACACTTTATATTGCAACGAAGGATGCAATCATGGTAGAGATAAAACCGGAACGATTTCAGCTGGTATATGAGAAAGGTTTATCGTTTGGGACAATAACCGACATATATGTAGATCCATATTTTGATGACAATAGGATAGAAACATACGAACATCAGTACAATGAACTTGAAATTTTAGCTGATGGGAAGCGCATATTTTTATATAACAACGATTATATAATAGAACATTATGACAGCGTTAGTTTTGTACAATATGGAAAAAACGATCGTGGTAACAAAACAAATGAAGTATTAACAGTCAATGATGGGCTTGTATTCAACAGCGTGTACTATAAACTCAATGAACCTGCTTATTATCCTTTTCATGTTTATATCAAATTTGATTTTAATCTTCAGGGTGTGTACTTTATTGCACACGAAAATTTGTATTTGCTCATAACTAATATATATACCAATGAGTGTGCTGTTGCATTGATGGCGCAGGGAGTAGCGAAAGTGGATGGTAATAGGGATTACCTGGTTATTTTTGGGACAGATAATTCCGTTGGTTTTTTAAAAATGGATGAAGTTGAAGCAATGATACAAAAATATAATTTTTTTCCGCAAATAGAATGGAGAACAAAGTTAGATTTGATGATAGAACGCTCTCGATCAAGACTTTAAGCACATTTACCCCTGTATTTACTGTAAGTTTAATAGCCTTATTTGAAAATAACTATCGAAAAAATTTTATTTTTGCTTGGCAAATAAGGTTAACACTGTTAAAATAACACTGATAATATATTAGAGGCCAAAAACTATGCCACGAAGTGCACGCAACACAGAAGAAGTTGATAGTGTTAAACAGCAGATACTTGATGCTGCCGTTAAGATTATCACTAACAATGGATTTTCAAAACTCAGCATGCGGAGGATTGCAGCACAGTTAGGGGTCAGTGCTACAACCATCTACAACTATTATACCAGTAAGGACGAACTATACTTTTATATACGCATTAAGGGCTTTGAACGGCTGTTTGAATATTTTGAAAAAGCATATGCCATACCGGTTTCTACCCGTGAAAAGTTTATAGGTATTATACATGGCTATGTTGATTTTGGGTTAACCTATCCTGATTATTATGAAATAATGTTTTTAAACCGAAATGTGCCAAAGTTTCTGGATTGTGTGGGTACGCCACTTGAAGCTGTTGCAACTAAAGAAAAAGCAGTGGCATTGAAGCCTTTCATATTTACAGTAGAAAAGTTACAGCATCATCTGGACATTGAACCAAAGCTGGCGTATGAATTGGCAATGCAACTATGGGTGGAGTTAAACGGACTGGTAAGTTTGTGCATCAGCAGGCTCCTCAGAGAAGTAAATGAAAAGCAGCAGCGTTTTGTCGATAGTTATCTGGATACCATTGTATGCCGTTATTTGCCGGTTGATATGTAAATGCAGTGTTAGGAATAACTCCCCCTTGCCTTGCGAAGGAGAGGGGTTGGGGGTGAGGTTATACTTTAGTCATTATCAGGAGGTTTGCCATGTTGCTGTATACAACAAATATCAGATCAAGCAAGGGTACCAGAATAATAATTTTCTTATTTTTAAAATTCATTGCTTTCAATTTTAATAATCGTAAATCCCTCAACCGCTATCTTACATCTAAAGACGGATGGCTTAATTTTAGCATTGGTCTGAAAACCGAAGATAATTCTTTACAGTATGGGATTTCTTTTTTTGAGGGGAAAGTTGCTGTTACAAAAACTATCGCCCATGATGCGAAAGCTGTTATGATTTTTAAAAATGATGAAGCGGCACGCAAGCTGCTCTTAGGTACGCCAACCGATGTCATCTACATGCTATTAAAAAGCGATGTGCGAATAGAAGGAAGCATAAGCTATGCAAATATTTTTTCGTTTTTCATTTCATTGCTGTTTCATGATGTACAAAAACGTGCAATGAAAACTGAGCGCAAAAAAGATGATAAAACAGTTAAACGGCAACAACCAGAGCACAATAAACAGTTAAGCGATGAAATCGTAAAGCGTAGAAAGGAGCGTCTGAAAGCTGAGGGAGCCGACCCGCACGTTGTGTATCTTGATGATGCCTATTTGTCTAAGTATAGCATGGATGACTTCCCGCGTTTACAACGATTTCTACATGATCATCTGACAAAAAAACCAGCAGTGTGCGCTGAGCGTGCATATCTTTTAACAAAATGGTACCGGGAAAATGGATTTGAGAAGGATTCATCCGGTAACAATTGGGACCCCATTGTGCGCAACGCATTGGCGTACAAATACATGATGGAAAACCGAAAGCCGCTTATAAACGATGAGTCGCTTTTAGCGGGAACTACCACCAGCAAGCCCATTGGCTGCCCCATATATCCTGATGGAAGCGGCATTATGATATGGAACGAACTCATGACGATATCATACCGTACCTACAATCCGTTTGATATTGATGAACAAACACGTGAAGTTTTACACTTTGATGTTTTTCCTTTCTGGCTGCACCGCAATTTCAGAGAGTGGGTGCGCGACAAATATAATAATCCGTTGAGTCAGCAGTTAGATGAACGATATGCGCTGTATTTCAACTGGAAGCAGGCAACCATATCACATACTATTCCAAACTTTCCAAAAGTTTTGGCTATGGGTACTCTGGGAATGATACAGGAAATGCATGAAGAGCTAAATAGCGGGTGTGGTGAGGAAAAACAAAATTGTTTAACGGCAATGATTTTGTGTCTGGAAGGTGTCAATGCGTATGCACAAAACCTTTCAAAACAGGCTATGGGCGATAGTAACCGGGAACAGAATCCTCAGCGTAAACAAGAACTTTTGACAATAGCGGATATTTGCAGTCGGATACCCATGCATGGAGCACAAACGCTGCATGAAGCAGTTATGGCAGTATGGATTATATGGATTGCACTGCACATGGAGAGTATGAATGCAGGGCTTTCATTGGGTAGGCTTGATCAATGGCTGCAACCGTACTTCGTAAACGATATGAAAAACATCCCGCCTGAAAAGCGTGATGAATACATGAAATTTGCCCTTGAACTTATTGGTGATTTTTACATGCGCTGTACCGACCATTTTCCGCTTATCTTCGATTTAGCCAATTTTTATTTTGGCGGCAGTTCTTCCGACCAGGCTACCACACTGGGTGGTATAACACCAGATGGCAAAGATGCAGTCTGTGATATGACCTACATCTTTTTAAAGGTAACTGAAATGCTCTCAGTTCGTGATCCCAACGTCAACGCGCGCTACATGCCGGGTGTTAACAGTGACACCTATTTAAAGCGTTTATGCGAGGTAAATTTAATAACCGCTGCTACACCATCAATGCACAACGACGCTGCTATCATCAAGGCTCTGACCCCCATGGGATATCCTATTAACGATATACGAGACTGGTCAGCAACCGGCTGTGTTGAACCAACACTATCGCACAAACACTTTGGCCATACCAATATGCAGATGATGAATATGGTAGCAGCACTGGAGATGACACTGAATAATGGCTATCATCCGCTTACAAGGCTTGACGTTGGACCAAAAACGGGCAGGCCGGAAGATGGAGTATTTACAACGTTTGATACGTTCTTTGATGCGTTTACACAACAATTTGCGTTTTTAATTGATCAATCTATCGACTACAATAATAAGTTGGCAGAAGCCCACCAATTAATACGCCCGACACCGCTTTTATCAGCATTTATTGAGGGATGTCTTGAGAAGGGTAAGGATGTTACCATGGGCGGTGCAAAATACAATAGCTCGGGTACGGCAATTATAGGGCTGGCTGATGTTACCGATTCCATGATGGCAATTAAAAAGCTGGTATATGATGAAAAACGATACGCGTTTGCTGATATAAAAAAAGCTGTTGATAGTAATTTTGCACATGATGCTGTACTGCTTTCGCTGGTGCATAAAAAAATTCCTCTTTTTGGCTCGGGCAGTGATGAAGCCGTGGCTATGGCTAACAGAATTACTACATGGGCGCATGATCATTATTCTAAAATGCCTCATTACCGTGGAGGAGCATATGCAACCGGATTCTGGTCCATGTCAAATCACGTTGCCTTTGGTACGCTTACCGGTGCGCTGCCGTCGGGAAGATTGGCGGGAAAGCCGTTTACACCAGGATTAACTCCTCAGCCGTTTGCTTCAAAAAATCTGCTTGATAATATTCGGGATGTTGCACGGCTCAATCCTGAAAATTGTAACAACAATATTGCGTTTAACGTGAAGGTTGTGCCCTCTGCAATTGAATCGCGCCAGAAGACAGTCAATGACATGTTTTCATACGTGAAAACCTATTTTGAATTAGGCGGCATGCAGATGCAGATGAATGTTGTTACATCGGCTGTGCTGCGCGATGCAATGGCTCATCCCGAGAACTATCGCAACCTGATTGTACGTATTTCAGGATACAATGCCTATTTTGTGACATTGAACCGTCAGATGCAGCTTGAACTTATTGAAAGGGCTGAATATGGTATATGAACAAAGCGCTGATTCTCGATATCAAAGGAAATTCTCTGGACGACGGTCCGGGCATTCGAACCGTCGTCTTTTTTAAGGGATGTCCGCTCAACTGCGTATGGTGTCATAATCCCGAAAGCAAGCGGGCAACGCCAGAGCTTTCCTGGGACGGCAGGGAATGCATTGGGTGTTACAGTTGCAAAAACGTGTGTGCGCTAAATGCAATAATTCCCGGAAGTACGCATTTTATTAATCGTGCTGTATGCAATCTTTGCTTTGCCTGTGTTGATGTATGCCCTTCAGGTGCAATGAGTAAAGTTGGCAAACTAATGGCTGTAGAAGATATTATACAGACTATTATAAAGGATAAGCCTTTTTTTGATACATCCGGCGGCGGGGTTACGCTATCGGGTGGCGAACCAACAGTATATATGCAATTTGCATCAGAATTGTTGAAAGCATTGAAGAAAATAAAAATCCATACACTCATTGAAACAGGCGGTTATTTCAACGGGGATGAATTTGAAGCCAATATAGTACCATATTGTGATATGGTGTATTATGATATCAAGCTTATTGAAGATTTTAAGCATAAAAAATATTGTGGGGTTTCAAATGCAAAAATTTTGCAAAATTTTAAAAAGCTTGTTGAACTGTCACAAAAAAATGCCATTCAGGTAATGCCACGTATACCACTTGTTCCGGGAATAACGGCAACAAAGCATAATATAGAAGGTATTGCGCATTTTTTACGCGAATGCGGTGTTAACCGTGTCCAACTGCTACGGTATAATCCATTATGGCCCGAAAAATGCTTTAAGATAGGGAGTAATGGCAATATTGACAAAGCATTAACACAATGGATGTCGCAAAAAGACTATGAGTTCTATGCAAAAATATTAGTGAAAAATACTATACAATTATAGTATGGGATAATAGAAAATCATAACACATACATGATAGTTTTTTCATAAAGATGTGCAGAGTGCTGTTATATACTTTCAAATTTGTTAGTTTTTAACGAACGGTATGCAGCTTCAATCAATGACAATTCCATGCGTATGCGTTTCCAGTTTGGTTCCCATTCTT
>DAOLVF010000008.1:0-20769 GCA_035420565.1 Spirochaetota bacterium
AGTTAAAACACCAAGATAGTGATCATAGTTTTTAAAAAGCTCCTTATAATCAAAAGGCGCATTAAAATAGGGTGGTGAGGTAACCATGAGGTGTATGCTTTCATCAGGAATTTCTTCCATGGACATACAATTGCCAATAATTAGCTTGTGTTGTGTAGACATTGTTAACCTTTTAGCAAATAATGAAATTACTTATTTAAATATTCATTGTATTGAGAATTAAAAAAATAGCATGCCAAACATTGCATGAAAAGCTAAATCTACCGATTGGGAAGTATCCTTACAGTAAATATAATTCTTTATCAGCAAGCAATTGATATCCTGAGTCTCGTAATACTTTTTCTGCTGCTTTAGGATTGTCTACCTGAAACACAAATGCTGACTCTTCATGTGGTTTGATAGTAAATCCATAAGCATCGTCAACGTTAATAGAATGTTCTTTTAGTATTGCAGCAACTTTATGAAGACTGCCTGGCCTGTCCTGTATTTTCACAGCAACTATCTCTTTCAATGTGGCTGCAATACCTTCATCTTTTAATGCAGCACACCCATCCTCTGGACGATCCAGCAAAAGTTTAATAATACCGTAATCACCGGAATCATTGATGGTAATAGCCCTGATATTAATATTCTGGCTTGCAAGAACATTGGTTATTCGCTCAATTTTTCCTGGTTTATTTTCTGCAAACACAGATACCTGATATGCCATAGTGCACCTCCATAACTGCATAATTATTATCGATAGTGTTAATAACAGCTTTTTTCATGCATACAACATTTAACAAAAAGATTTTACAATGTTTTGCACTCTCAAGTATATTAAAAAGTAACGTTTTGAATATTCCATATTTATAACGTACGGTTGTCAAAAACACGTTTAGCTTTCCCTTCACTGGGTGGCAGTGAGCCTGGCTCTAATAAATCAATACGAGGATTAATAGTAATAAGTGCTTTCAGTGCTTCTTTGAGTTTACTCTTAATGCGATCAATCTCTTTAATATCACCGTGAAAAAGTTTTGAGTATAGCTCAACCTTAATATGCATTCGGTCTAAATTATTTTCACGGTCCAGTATAATCTGATAGTTATTGCCAATTTCAGGGAACTTCATAAGAACAGTTTCTATCTGTGAAGGGAATACATTCACGCCACTTACAATGAGCATATCGTCCGTACGCCCTTTAATACGATCAATGCGATAATGGGTGCGCCCACATTGGCATGGTTCGGGTATAATACGGGTGAGATCGCGAGTGCGATATCGTAAAATTGGCATAGCTTCACGGTTAATATGGGTTAATACGAGCTCGCCTTCTTCACCAGGTTGTAATACTTCACCTGTTTCAGGATTGATTATCTCGGCAATATAGTAATCTTCCCAGATATGCATGCCATTTTTATAGGTACACTCAAAAGCAACACCAGGTCCGTTCATTTCGCTTAAGCCATATGAATTATATGCGTCTATACCAAATTGTTCTTCAATCTTTTTACGGGTTGCTTCAGAATATGGCTCAGCGCCCAGATATGCTTTTTTCAATGTTAGCGCGTATGGATCAATCCCTTCAGCACGTATTGCTTCTACCATGTGCAGACAATAGCTTGGTGTGATGTGTATAATGGTTGTTTCAAAATCCTGCATTAACTGAATCTGACGCAGCGTATTTCCTGAGGATGACGGTATTACCATACACCCTAACATCTCAGCACCATAATGTAATCCCAATCCACCGGTAAAAAGCCCATAGCCCATCATATTCTGGAAAACATCATCTTGTGATGCACCAGTGGCAACCATGCAGCGTGCAACCAGATCAGCCCAGTCACGAATGTCTTTAGCAGTGTAAAAAATAACAGTGGATTTACCTGTTGTTCCCGAGGAAGCATGCATGCGCACAACCTTTTTTTTTGGTACTGCCAGCATGCCATCGGGATAACTCAGGCGAAGGTCATTCTTTGTTGTGAATGGCAAGTCTTTGATATGCTCCAGTGTTTTGATTGCATCTATATTAATGTTATTTTCTTCAAATACCTTTTTATAAAAGGGGGTAACGCTGGCAGCCTGCAGTGCTTTGTTTAGTTTTGTAAGCTGCAATGATTCAAGATCTTTTCTGCTGATAGTTTCAATATTGTTATTCCAGTACATGGCAACCTCTTTTAAAAATGTACACGCATTTACTGTGCTATAGAAGTGGCTCTACGATCCATTTCTACGATGGTAATGCTGTGACATTGTCACTGCTTCCATAGGTTGTCAAGAAGATATTGATTTACAGTAACTATCGCCGCCATTAATGAATTATATCATTGTTGTCAGGATAGTAATGTCTGCGTGCCCATTCTAATTTTTGTTTTTCTTCAGGTGTAAGCGAATTATAGCCATAATGGGTAATTTTATCAAGAAGTGTATCGATAATCTCCTTTGCCTTAATGCGATCATCAATTCTTTTTTTATGTTTTGCAAGGCGATAGTTCCTGGAAATTGACGCAAATGGATTAAATGAAGTTTTTTGGCGTAACCAGAATCTTGTTTTTAAAAGAATAAATCCCGTAATAAAACCACCTAAATGGCCAATATGGCTTACGTTACCACCCAGCCCCTGTGCTGATGCGATGGTGCCAAAAAATTCTATGCCACCAAAAAGTAAAACTAAATATTTCATCTTGATTGGAAAAATAAAATAAAGAAGGACCTCTCGGTTAGGCCAGATCATCCCATATGCCAGAAGGATTGCATAGATGGCGCCTGAAGCTCCTATTGTTACAGGATTGTATCCATTGGTAGCATAAATATAATAATTCATAAAAGCAATCCCAATCCCTGCGCCAATACCACTGTACAGGTAAAAGCGCATAAAGTTTTTACTACCAAAAAGCTCTTCTAAATCACAGCCAAACATCCATAGAGCAAACATATTAAAAAATATATGAAAAAAATTTCCATGTAAAAACATATACGTAACAGGTTGCCACAGCTTAAATTCATGAATAAATCCAATATGGTGGATGCCAAATGTGTATTCGATTACACCGGGCGCAACAATGTTGCCAAAAAGCTGTATGATATAGACAACGCTGGTAAAAACTATAATTTTCTTAAGTGATGTTGTAATAGGTCCACCAAAGCGATATTGTGTTTGCATGATTTTCCCCGATTTAATGATAGTACAAGTCTTTATTAAGAAATATAGTTTATGCTGCAATAAATGCAAAATTTTGTTTCAATGATACTACTGCCGTCCAATTTACTGATATTTCTGTCGGATTGCATCAAAGTCATCTGCATTTTGTAAAAACAGTTCAAAAAGGTGTGGATCATATCGATGTGCTTCACTTTTCATTATTTCAATAGATTTTTGATGGCTATATGCTTCTTTATAGGGGCGTATGGTTGTGAGTGCATCATAAACATCGACAATGGTTACTATGCGTGCCGATAATGGGATTTCATCTTCTGAAAGCCCATAAGGATATCCCGTTCCATCCCATGCCTCATGGTGATATAACGTAACATCCATTGCCATGGATAAAAATGAGTCCTGTCCCATCTCCTGCGAAGCACGTTTCAATGCATTATAGCCAATGGTTGTATGGGTCTTAATTATTTCAAATTCTTCATAGGTTAGTTTCCCTGGTTTTAACAATATGTTATCCGGTATTCCTACCTTGCCAATATCGTGTAAAATGGATGAATCGTATAAATCGCGAAGGTATTGGTTGCTTATTTCCAATGCAACTCCAGAGTATTTGGCAATCTGAGCAAGGAGCATGCAGTAGCCGCGCATACGGTCAAGATGGTAGCCCGTTTCAGGATCACGAAGCTCGGTTAAACTGCTGAGTGCAAATATTGTAGCCTTCTGAGTTTTAAGCAATTGATGTGTGCGTATCTTTACAATTTGTTCCAACTTTTTGTTATGCATATCAAGTTCATGAAGCAGTTCGCCACGCTGTATACTGAATGCAATATGTCCGCTTATGGTTTCAGCAAATTGAATATGATCATTGTTAAAGGTATTGGGTTGGACAGATGCAAAAAGCAGAAAACCTTTTAATCGGTTGGCAATAATGAGTGGTATGGTCATGCTGGAGCGCATACCTTCCTGTAAAAGAAGTTTTGTTCTTTCAGATGAAGGATTTTGCCTGTAGTATTCTTCTAAATCATTGATGATGTGATATTGCTTTGTTTCAGAAACTTTTAGTAGCGAAGAATCGCTTAGAGGAAACTTATCATTAATATTTATTAAAATATTTTTTGTTGATGATACAAGACGTGTTTCTACCTGCCCGGCATCATTGATGATAGCCACTGCCAGACGATCAAATGGAATTACATTGTTAAGACTTTTTGCAATGATATCAAAAATTTCTTCAAATGCAGCACCCTTGTTTAACAATCCTATTATTTCATTTAACCGGGTAATTTGTTGCACATAGCGATCACGTTCTTCCTTAAGTTTTTTTCTTTCAATAGCTCTCTCAACTGATTTATCCAGTATTCCAAAATCGGTTAACGGTTTCTGGATAAAATCATAGGCTCCGCTTTTTAAGGCAACAAGCATATCCTCATTGCTACCATAGCCGCTAAGCACTATCTTGGGAATATCAGGAAATTTTTCCGCCATCCTTTTCAGGAGTTCCCGGCCGTTCACATTGGGCATGTTAAGGTCTGTTAATACAAGATCAACCGCTTGTGATAGAAGAATGTCCATGGCAGTATGGCCATTGCCAGCAGTAAGTACAGTATATCCTTTTAATTGAAGATAGCGTGAAAGGATGTCCCGTATTGATTCCTCGTCATCAACAACCAGTACCGTGGTTGCAATAGCTTGTGGTTTTGCATTATCCATGATTTTTAAGGGTAACTCACATTGTAATACATGTATTTCTTATACAGTATGGTGCTTTTGGAGTTACGTCAATCGTAAAATTATAGAAATACCTAAAAAAATAGGTACCATCAAATATAGAAGGATTCATCTATAAAATCGATTGTTCACCTTATAAATAATGGGGAAATGAGTTCTGACGCTCTTTTTTTTACCCGGGACGAGCATGACGATGAACAATTTTTAGATGGTGAGTATTATTGTAATTATCATAAGATTTTTTTTGATTGATTTTTTTGCATAAATATTACACTTTAAAACTAAATACTAAATATCTAAAATACTGTGCGTTTCAGGACATCATTATGATTTCGATACAAAAATTTGAATCATGGGCAATAAAGCCGTTTAATGCTATATTCAATTTTTTTAGTGAGCGTATTGCGTATACGTTTGGCATAGCTTTTACAACAAGTTTAGGCGGCTTTATCATTGCGGCTTATATAGCTCTTTTTCTTATTGCAACAGTAAGGTTTAATGTCAGCAATACAGGATCAGATTTTGTGATGCTCTTTTCAGGTCTTACGTTATTTGTTTATGCTCCGTTATATTATTTACATTTTGGCCTGTTGTATAAAGCAGGCATCCCATGCTTTACAAGGAGGCTTTCACTCATCAATAAATATGTTGAACATAATACGTTGCATCAAACAATGAGTGATGAAGAAGCCCTGCAACTTCTTGATGCACTGGAACATCTTCCACGTGATAATATGGCTGCTGCATTGATTTATCCTTCCATAGTTATGGTTGTTTGCTGTCTGTACGAAGCAATCAAAGGAACTATCGCCAATGCGCTTTTCCTTTTATTGGGTATTGCATCAGCAATTTTTATCTATATATTTTTAACGTATATAGTAGCTGAACTTTTGTCTGGAAGAATGCGTCGCAAAATAAAATGGTTACTGGTGAAACGTGGCATATCATTTGATGAGCGGTATATCTTGAGTATCAGGGGTAAATTTATTTTCATCAATATTATGGTTATGGTTGCCATGTTTGAATTGGGTGCCATGGTGTATTATAACAACTATGAGTTGTTTTCAATAATACCGCTGATGTTTATATCAATAACTGGAATACTTGTGTTTGTTATTTTGTTCTTTTATTTACTTTCTATTGAAGAATCGCTAGGCGAGATTGAGTCGGCGGCGGTTGATTTAGCCCGCGGGGGAAGTGGTTTGCTCTTTTTGCCCTATCTTGATAAAGAGCTTATCAATACCAGTAAAGGATTTATTGCCGCTGCCTATGAGGTTAATGACATACGAAAAAATCTTGAACAAAAAGTTGAAGAAAGAACAGAAGAATTGAATAAAGCGCTAACAAGCCTTAAAGAAAAAAATGATTTAATTGCAAAAGAGCTCAGAATAGCTGCAAACATACAACAGGGTATTTTGCCGCAAACACCTTCTGTGCATAATGCAGTCAAGATTGTAGCGTATAACAGGGCATCCAGCGATATTGGTGGTGACCTTTATGATATTATACAGATGCAGGATAATTGTTTAGGTGTCCTTATTGCTGATGTTTCAGGGCATGGTATCCCTGCTGCTTTGATAAGTACCATGGTTAAGATTAGCTTCCGTGAATCGTGCACTAACTATTTGCTACCCAGAAGAATCTTTGCTGATGTCAATAAGCAACTGGTCAATATAATTCGCACACAGGAGTACGCTACAGTATTTTTTATGGTGATATTTCCTACCTATGATGTCATGTATGCAAACGCTTCACATCGTAAAGCAGTGGTATATAAACGGCAATCAGGAACTATAATGTACTGGGATACCGGTGGTATCTTTCTGGGGGCATTGCCAGATGAAGAGGTTGGGAGCCTTTTTGAGGATAACTTTGGAATACTGGAGCCTGGTGACAGGGTGTTTCTATACACTGATGGTTTGCCCGAATCGCGAAATTGGAATAATGAAGAGTTTAGCGATGAGCGTGTGGAAAGGCTTGTTTCAGAAACAGTGAACATGTCAATTGAGGAGGCAAGGGATTATATTATTACAGAGTGGGAAAAATTTCTTGGTGGAACACCTCCCAGAGATGACATGACATTTGTCTTTCTGGAATTAGACCCAATTTTATATAATGCATTACAACATCGCGAAAGAGGGGAACAGCTTGTTCATGAAAAGAAATTTAATTTAGCAATTGAAGAACTGAAAAAAGCAGTCATTATGAATCCTCAAGATATAAATGCCCTATTATTGCTCTCACGTTCGTATATTTATATACATCACTATGACAGGGCACTTCCTCACCTTATTGATTATATTGCAAAAAAACCTGATAACAGTTTTGCACACTATTTGCTGGCTATAGTCCATTACAAAAAAAATCAATTTGAAGAAGCATACAATGCTGCATTACAGGCATTAACCATGCAATCATCATACATTCCCGCTCTTTATAGTATGGCAGTTATCTGCAAAGCTTTAGGGAGGAAGGATGAAGCAATACAATATTGCAAACAAATCCTGAAGCTGGATGCAGGGAATATAAAAGCACAGCGACTATTACAAAAACTATTACCTTAAACAAGGGATTTATGTACCTGAATAAATGTATTGACCAGGTTGTCAAAATAATGTAATGCATTGGCAATAGCATCAGGGGATTCCATATCCACCCCTGCTATCTTCAACTCTTCTAACGGAAACATACTTCCGCCCAATCGTAAAAATTGCATATACTTTTTTGCCCCGTCATCACTGCTAAGTATCATCTGAGCCAATGATAATGCTGCAGCAATACCCGTTGCGTACTTATATACATAAAATGCAGAATAAAAGTGTGGAATTCTAAGGTACTCCATGGGTAATTCCGGATCAATGACAATAGTTGTTTCAAAATATTTTTGTAATAATGCTGCATAGGCTTCTGTTAAGGCTTGATAGGTTAAAGGCTGATTATTTTCAGCCATTGTATGGATGATACGTTCAAATTCGGCAAACATTGTTTGTCTGAACAATGTCCCGCGTATCTCGTCTATTTCACGGTTAAGAATATATGCCTGCATCAGTGGGTTGTCCTGATACTTATTTAATAGATAGTGGCTTAAGAGCATTTCGTTTAATGTGGAAGCTACCTCAGCAACAAAAATAGTATATTCATGGTATACATAGGGCTGATATTTTCGTGAAAAATATGAATGCATCGAGTGCCCTGATTCGTGAATTAAGGTGTAAAGACTATTGATGGTGTTATCATAATTTAAAAGAATGTAAGGTGGTGAATCATAACAGCCTGATGAATATGCTCCGCTTATCTTTCCGCGATTTTCATATCGGTCAACCCACCCTGATAACAGTCCATCATGTAAAACAGAGGTGTAGTCATCACCCAGTGCTGTCAATGCTTCTATGCATGTTTCAACTGCTTCCTGATATTCCATGGTAAAGGGAACATCAGGAATTAAGGGAACATAGGTATCATAAAAGTGCAGTTCATCCAACCCAAGAGCTTCTTTGCGATAGTGTAAATAATGAAAAAGAGGATTGAGGTTTTTTCCCACACTGTCAATTAAGTTATGATACACCGTCTCTGGAATATTATCAGGGAACAGAGCCTGATGAAGACAGCTTTTAAATCTGCGTACCCGTGAGTAAAATACATCTTTTTTTACCGAGCTTGCCAGTGATTGTGCAATGCTGAATTTATGATTGGCATACACCTCGTAATAGGCATGGAAAGCTTTTTTGCGTACATCCCGATTATAGCTCATTAAAAATGTGATGAAATTGCCGTGACTTAATTCAATGGTGTTGCCCTGTTCATCTTCAATTGTGCCAAACCGCAGATCCGCATTATCCAGTTTTTTAAAAAATTCTGCAGGGGCAATGGCTATTTCGTGTGCCATGGCTAATATTTCTTCTATTTCTTTTGATAATGTATGTTCCTTGTAGCGAAGTATCTTTTCTATAAAGAATACATACGGCGTAAGCTTGTGGTTTGACAGATAGTTACTCATAATAGTGTCAGGTATGGATTGAATCTCGGGCACTAAAAAGCTTGATGCCTCACTGACACGCTGATACAACGAGTGAGCTTTTTGCAACATTGCCTGAGCATCCTGATTGGTTGTATCCTCATCGCTTTTGAGATGTGCATAGGTAAACAATCTGTCAATGGAGCGCGAGATGGAAAGATCAAACTCAATAGCCTGTAAAAAAATTGAGAAGGACTGATGGAGCTTGCCTTCAAAAGTAGCATAATCATGTATAGAATTTTCAATCTCTGCATAAAGCTTTTCCCACTCTTCTGCTGAAGCAAACAGTGGTGTCACATCCCATTTATCATTATCTGGAATTTCATCCCGGCGTGGTATTTTTTTTACCGTGTTGTCCATGGTAGCTCCTCATTACAGTTTTTAAGATTTTTATTAATAATGGTATATTCATGTATAATCGTTATTAAAAATATTGTACAGTGTGCCCTGCAGCAATGATATGAAGTATTTGCAAGTGATTCTTTGCCTCCATATAAAACAATTGTGTCATTTAAAACATTATCGTATTATTGTATCATTTATTATGCTGTTTTATATTATTTTTCTTATAGATAAAAAAGCCCAGAGCTGTAAATACTATTGCAACAACAGGCATAATGAGATTAAATAATGTATAGGGTAAATAATGCAGTGTGGAAACACCTAATGCGGAGCTCATGAA
The DNA here is from genome assembly GCA_035420565.1 of Spirochaetota bacterium. Taxonomy (GTDB): domain Bacteria; phylum Spirochaetota; class UBA4802; order UBA4802; family UB4802; genus UBA4802. Next base: position 9,562 of record DAOLVF010000008.1, read on the forward strand.
AGCGCCACATGAATTCCATGGTACAAGCGCAGATGTAACGGTGCCACCATCCTCAAGAGAGCGGGAAAGCATATATGGCTCAAGATTTTTCCTTTTGTAGGCATCTTTATATATTCGCCCTGTCATAACAATTGATAAATACTGTTCAGCCATAATAATATTTGAAATGACTCCAGTTAAAACAGTGGAGATAATAAGCATTTTGCTTGTTTTGATCTTATGAAGAATATTGTTGTGAATGGATGTAATATATCCGCCACTTTCCCATATGCCACCCAGGCCTGTTGCGCACAGTATGATGAGGATTGTTTCTAAAAAACTAAGTATACCGCCACGATTTAATAGATTATTGATGATCTCATTGCTGGTATGAATAACAAATCCGGAGTATGATGATTGTAAAACAAAAAGTAAATTTTGTGATTGTACAAGCCAGCCAAACAGGATGGCGACAGTACTCCCGGATAACAGGATTACAACAGCTGGAAATTTACATAATGCCATTATAATGACAAGCATAAGTGGAGTTATGACAACAGGATTCAAATTGAAAGAAGTTTCCAAAGTTTGTAGTAATGACACAATTTGCTCTGATTGGGTATTGTTGTTGGGAACACTATACAGGTTTATAATTAAAAAGCCAATAAAAGCAAGAACCCACGCGGGGATTGTGGTAAACATCATAGCTCTGATATGGGAAAATAAATCTGTATCGGATACACCCGGTGCTAAATTGGTTGTATCAGAAAGAGGTGATAGTTTATCGCCAAAATAAGCACCTGATATAACAGCACCAGCACATATAGCTGGTGAAACATGCATTGCATTTGCCATCCCAACCAGAGCTACGCCAACAGTTGCTGCGGTTGTCCATGAACTTCCAATGACAAGACTGCTTATACTGCAAACAATATATGCGGCGGGTAAAATCCATCCCGGATGTATGAGTTTTAGTCCGTAATCAATGAGTAAAGGAATAGTTCCTGATGCAATAAAACTACCTGATAATATTCCCACTGTCATGAGTATCATGATTGCAGGCAGTGTGCCTTTTATGCCATTGACGATACTCTCTTCAATCTCCGCCCAGCTATGGCCCAATAGATAACTTTTAACACCTGAAATTGATGCTGCAACGATGAGTAACAGCGGTATCGGTATTTTAAATAGTACTGTTCCTGCAAAAAGCAAAGCAATCGTAATTGTTAGCAGTGCAATGCATTCAGAAAATGATGGTAATCTTTTTCTCATACTTTTTTATACTATATGTTTGCCAATTTATAGTTTGCAATAAAAGGTGGTGTATGATAACGAATATCATAGAGTATAATGATGATTTAACGACTTGATGGCAATCATAAAAAAAGCTTTTAATAATAAGTATACTGGTATTACAATGACAAAATATAAATATTGAGCTACCATGGTGATGATACGTTATAAAAATTGTCAAATAGAAATAGTTAGAAGCTGTATGTTATGATACTATTTTTTAGAATGTTAAAAGTGTGGACAACATATGCATATTTTTGATCAGGATATCGCCCTTGTTGAAACAGGCAACAATGCATTTAAAGCAACTATCTCAGAGAATTGGTTAATTAATACTATCCCTAATGGGGGTTATCTTATTGCATTGTTGAGCAATGCAATGCTACGACAAAGTGATAAGAAAACAACTCCTATCATAACAGCAAATTATATACAACGTTGCAAACCTGGAGAAGCTAATGTGCATATTGAATGCTTTGGGCAGTCTTCACAATTTAATAGGTACCAGGCAAGCTTGTTTCAGCAGGGTAATGAAAAAATAAGAGCGTGGGGAACGTTTGCCAGTAATAACAATAACCAGTATATTGAAAGATATGAATGCAAGTCACCTGATGTAGCTGCTATACGGGATTGCCTTCAACTTCCAGAGACGCCAGCATTTCAAGTGTTATCCCATGTTGCTATACGGCTTGATCCCTATTCATGGGGGTGGACACATGGAGAAGTGCACGACAGGTCAATTCAAAAAGGATGGCTTGCATTCCGTGAACAAAGAACATATGATATCCCTGCACTTTTGCTTATGGCAGATGTAATACCTCCTGCAGTATTTGTAAGTTTAGGGCTTGTTACATGGGTTCCAACCATTGAGTTGTCAATTAATATACGTAATATGCCTCACTCACAGTGGTTAAAGTTTTATTCGCGTACACGGTTCATTACCTGTGGCTTACTTGAAACCGATGGCGAGATATGGGATGAAGAAGAGAGGCTTGTGCTGCTCTCACGGCAGATTGCACAGATACGAGTACAACGATGAGATTATTTAAGTAACTATCGTACAAAGAGATGTTTAAAAAAATTCTGCCCGGGTGGCAGACAATATTCATCATGATAGTTAAAACGATATTAAATTATATAAGGAGCGAATGTATGAAAAAATATTGTATTGGGTCGATGATTATCTGTTTAATGAGTATTAATTTTCTTTATGCCGAAACAATAAAGCCTGAAATAACAAAGGTAATTGTATACCATGATAGTGCTATGATTAAAAAAGAAGCAAAGATGATGCTGAATAAAGCGGTAAATGAAATTGTCATCACAAACTTACCTGCTGCAATGGTTGATGAATCTGTGCAGGTTATTGTGAAGGATGCCGCTTTGCAGGATGTGCGTTTAGAGACAACCTATTTGCAAAAGGGCGACGCAAAACGTATTAATACAGTTTTGGAAAAGCTAAACGCAATAAAGGATGATATAACAGCAAAACAGAATGAGATAGCTTCAATTAATTCAGTGCTGGAATATATCAAGAAAGGCAGTACTTCGCCATTTTCCATAAAGATGACCGCTGCTGAAATGAATTCTATATTACAATTGATTGAGCAATATTCCAATCAAAGTTATATCAAAATAGCAAAGTTACAGCAAGCACTGCAAAAGCTCAATCAGGAAAAAGAGCGTCTGGAAAAAGAACTGGCACTGCTCAACGCAAATGAGGCAAGTAAAACGCTGAAATTAACTGTATACAATACAGGGAACAACAATGCAACAGTACTTTTACAATATATCACCGGTAATGCTGGCTGGGATATGGAATATGACATGCGGACAGATACAGAAAAATCTGCTACAGATATCACATGCAATGCCCTTGTTGCTCAAAATACCGGTGAAGACTGGAACAATGTTGCAGTGGAGCTATCGACGGCAAAACCCTTTGTAGCAACTCAACTTCCTCAGCTCAATCCATGGTATCTGGATATTTATCGCCCTGTATATTATAAGGAGTCTGCAAAAAGCATGGCAGTACAGGATGCAGATGCATTGTCCAGAGCACCTTCTCCCGAAGAAATGCCTGAAATGCAACAGGAGACGATAGCTATTTCATTTCTTGTTAAAGGGCATAAAACAATACCTTCTGATGGGAATCGTTATAAGCTTGCTGTTGCCAGCTCGGTTACAGGTTGTACATTACGATACACTACCATTCCTAAAATTTTTGCATATATCATGTTGGAGGGGGAATTTGTAAATCCATTTGATTTTCCTCTCCAGAGGGGGAGTGTGAATGTTTATTTAGATGGTAAATATGTAAACTCGTTTAGCCTTGATAAGATATATGTTCCTAAAGATACCGTAACCATTGGATTGGGTGTCGATGAAAGTATGGCGGTAGAGCGTAAACTTGTAAGCAAAAAAACTGAATATAAGGGAATAGTGAACAAAACAAAACGTATTGAGTATGTGTATTCAATTACACTGAATAATGGAAAAAAGCGTGATATAACGGTAACAGTTCATGATGCCATTCCTGTATCACAAAATGAAAAGATTGAAGTCATTCTTATAAACAAAGATACTATTGGAGCAACTATCGATAGTCAAGGGAAAGCAACATGGAATATTATCCTTGGTCCTAACCAGAAAAAAGAGTTAAAAGTTCATTTTACAGTTGAATATCCTGATAAAGTGCAGGTGGCAGGTTTGGAGTAGAAAACATTGAAAAAACATCGTAAGCTTTTATACACTGTTGCACAGCAGTATGCAGATAAACATGTATCACCATCCTGTCAGCATGCTGGTGAGTGTGGTGGGTGTCTATTGCAACATATTACCTATGATGCTCAGTTGTTGATAAAAAAAGACTATTGCAATAAAGTGCTTGAAGGTATAGCATCCATTGAAGAAGTGATGCCATCACATCCATTGGGATATCGCAATCGTATGGATTATGTAACTGCTTTTGGCAGGATGGGACTTAGAAAACGGGGTAACTGGCGTCATGTTGTTGATCTGGAAGATTGTTTGCTATTACAGACTGGTAGCAGAGCGCTCTTTACAACAATACGACAAAAGTTGGCGGGTATTGAGGATTACGATTATCATACCCATAGGGGGTACCTGCGATATATTGTTTTACGTGAAGGATTTAATACAGGGCAGGTGATGGTTAATTTTGTTGTTGCGCGGCATGAAAATAATTGTAAAGCGATAATTGATGCAATAGCGGATAGGGTGACTTCCATGTCACTGGTATTGAATGATGGATTGACTGATCTAAGTTATGGAAGGGTGATTGAGGATATAAAACAGGGATACATAGAAGAAAAGCTTAATGGGATTTGCTATCGTATTACCCCCAATTCGTTTTTTCAGGCTAACACCCATGTTACACAGATGATGTATACGGAGATTGCAAAGCATGTTTATGGCAGAGCTCTTGATATATACTGTGGCGTAGGAAGTATTAGCCTTTTTATAGCAAATAATGTTGAAACTGTTACCGGGGTAGAGTGTAATCCTGAAGCAGTAATGATTGCCAAAAAAAATGCATTGATAAATGCAGTACCCAATGCTGTTTTTATTGAATCAGATGCCATGAATTATATCAGTACATATTCTGACGACTATGATGTAATAGTTGTTGACCCACCACGAACGGGATTGGAACAAAAGGTAGTGCAAAAACTTCTGGATATCCATGCTAAAAGGATTGTATATATGTCGTGCAATCCTATAACCTTTGCTTCCGATGCGGGAGCAATAATGCAGGAGTATACATTGCAATTTTGCAAGGCGTATGATATGTTTCCTCAGACTCAGCATGTAGAACTTCTGGCTGTATTTGACAGAACATAATCATGCAACTGTCCAATTCACAAAAAGCAATACAACGGAGGGTGTATCATCATGTAATTAAGCGGATGCATACATTTTTTACAATTGTTCAGCCTGGCTTTGAACAGATTGCATTCAATGAGCTGTTACATATGGGCATCAAACCGCTGGCTATTACAAAAGGCGGGATAGTATTCCGCGGGAATCTTTACGATAGCTATAAAGCAAACATGTTTAGCCGTGTTGCTACACGTATTATCATGCGTTTAACAGAATTCAGGGCTCTGCACTTTAATGAGATTTACCGCACACTGAGAAATTTTCCATGGGAATTATATATAAGCAGTGGGACATCTATTGCTATTGAAGTATCGGTTCATAAATCAAAACTTCATCATACCGATAGAATTGGTAAAGAAGTTCTTAACGCCATTGAAAAGAGGATGAATGATTTTGCACTGCATATAAATACTGACCAATACCGGGTACAAACAATTTATATACGGTTTGATCATGACCAGTGTGGTGTCAGTATGGATACAACCGGTGATCCTTTATATAAGAGAGGATATAAACAGCACGTTGGGCGGGCACCATTACGAGAAACAATAGCAGCTGCATTGCTGTATGAATGCGATATAACCAGCTATGATGTTATCATTGATCCTATGTGCGGTAGCGGAACATTTCCACTCGAAGCATGGTGTATGACAAACAATTTTTTTCCAGGGATAAACCGTGCGTTTGCCTTTATGCACTGGCCATCATTCAGAAAAGAGGCATGCAATTCATTGGCATCATCATTGAGCAGGGGAAACTATGGCGCAACAATACTTGCCGGCGACAGGGACCCATCAATGGTTACTATCGCCAAAAACAATTGTACTATACTTGGTGCTGCAATAACTACCTATAGTGGTGATTTTCTTACTGAAAAATTAACGATTGAAGGGAAACATATCTTATGTACAATGAACCCGCCTTATGGCAAGCGCATAGCTGATGATGACACAGCAGGAATATATAGCAGGCTGTCATATATTTTTGAAAACTGGTATCCTGCATGGAGTTTTTGTATTATCATTCCTTTATCACTGCGGCATGTCTTCACCGTCCCTGTAACGAAAGAGATACGATTTAACAATGGTGGATTGCCTGTCATTGCTCTGATTGGAAGGGAGCGATAGCTCTCCACAATTTGCTTAGCTTCTGAGAAAAAAATATATTAAAAGCTATAATCTTATCTTTGAGGACACATGCATAATCATGGAGTGACACCATCTTATCGGCAAGGGTGACAACCCACGATTCACCATAGCGAGGTGGTATGGGGGTTAGTGGCCACATATGTTTAAGGATAATATCTTTTTCTTTTTTTGATATAACAAAATGTTTTGCAGCATTGTTAAGCGCTATGTGTGGATGGCGTAAACCATGTAAGCGCGGACCGCCGGTACGCCAGTTGTACATATAAAAATCATGCAATAATGCACCCCGTGTTGCAGCGATATAATCCAGATGCAGCAGACGTGACCATTGGTACGCTAATTGTGCAACAGCTATGGTATGCTGATAGCAGCTGATTGTGCCGTGATGAGCAAAAATTTTTAAGGTATTAAATGCAGGATGCAACAGTATATCCTGCACAAAGGGTAATGACTCAAATCGTATGGTTTCCATAGTTATTTATGTTTATTATGATTATCAATCATTTTTGTTATGCTTTGTAGGAACATGGTGTATCGTTCTTTGATGCTGCTTACCAGACGCAATGTTTTTGGTGGTATCATTTTATTTATTTTTTTCCGATACGAGATGGCATTATCAACAAAATATCGTAATGTCAGAAGAGCATCATTCTGAAAACGTATAGCCATTGTATGCTGCAAGAAGGATGGAGTTTTTTTTGCATTAATAAGCTTTTGAACAACACTATGTGTCAGCAAGCAATCTATTATCATAATTGTTAAGCCCGAAAAAGCTATAGTATTTACCAGTGTTTCAGGTATAGTGGTATAAAAATGTATAAACATCGGGAGCAGTACATATTCAAATGCCAGTGCAAGCAACCCCCAGATAATTGAAAACGGTAAACATACAAATCCCTGTATATTCAGTGGTTCATCTAAATAATTCCAGTAACGCTTGCCAAACAGAATATACAGTAACACCCCTGATACATATTCCAGCACGCTTAGTGCTAAAAAATAAATAATACATTTATAGATAATAGGCATGGAAATAGTAGCATAGGCGATAGTTGTTATAATAACTGCACCTATCCCGTAAATGGGAAGATATGGTCCTGTTAAAAAACCCGGATTTACAATTTTTTTATTATTGAGAGAACGATAGATAACTTCTAATATCCACCCTGCTGTAGAAAAGATGATAAACTCAAACAGCATCAGCTGGTAATCATGCATTGGTTTTGTCTCCATGTATTGGATTAGATTTAAATATTGAACTGGAAATAAAATCGATACTTGACTCTAAAGAATCAAGGGAATAGGTGATACTGTTTTTTAATGTTGCTTCAATACCTTTAAGAAAAAGCTGCATTGTGTTGATAATCTGCTGACTATTTGCATTATGTAATAACCCTGCTTTTGAAGCTTCAGAAATGATATTTTGTAACATATGCTGTTCACTTGCATTGAGTTCTTCAGAAAAATCCTCATCGTGGAGTGAAGAGTCTTTAATAAATGGATTGTTAATAAAAAGCTGGATATGCTCCCTGATCAATGTTTTCATTTTTTCAATGGGTTGAGTGTTTGCAGTAAGGAGTTCCTGTAATTTTTGATCGAATTGCTGTATCTTTTCCAGTATCAACGCTTTGAGCAATCCCTCTTTACTGCCAAAATAGTTATAGATAGTTGCCTTGGCAACCCGTGCATCATGGGCAATATCATCAACGGCTGTTTTTTTTACACCAAACCTGTTGAACATCATCTCAGCCGTGCGAAGTATCTGGTGTTGTTTTCGTTTTATCATGGTACTACCATTTTATACTTTTATACTATTTTAGTATAAAATAATACTAAACCAGGCTATCGTCAACAATAAAATAAAAATTTTTTTAGCATCATGTTGTAGATATATCAAATGAGAGACAACCCGAGGTCTATCATGACATCAAGGATATGCTGCTGGATGACATTATCTGGTTAATCTGGTTGTTGGGAGGGATTTATAATTAATGTGATGAACAATTATTGACAGCTAAATAATGATATTTTGTGAGGTACTACTAATCAAAATATAAAGATTAACATTCACAAAAATATACCAAGCGTTGTATTAAAATCTGTTAAATTATACAGGTTTTGTTCATTTTTAAAAAATGCTTGTATTTTTCAAGGTGATTATTCAAATGGTCATATTCATAGTAATACAATAAAAATTAGTTTTAGTTTAATTTAAAATGTTAAATGGAATTTAAATGGCTGCAATCAAAAGAGCATTGATAAGTTTGTCCGATAAGTCGGGGATAATACCGTTTGCTAAAAAGCTCAATAATGGTGGTGTTGCAATTTTGTCTACAGGAGGCACTGCCAGGCTTCTCAGGGATAATGGTATTGATGCTACTGAAGTTTCAGATTACACCGGGTTTCCGGAAATGATGGATGGGAGGGTAAAGACGCTCCATCCAAAAATACACGGTGCGCTATTGGGATTGCGTGATAATCCTGAACATATAGAAGCAATGCAGAAGCATGGTATAATACCCATTGATATGGTGGTGATTAATCTATACCCATTTCAACAGACAATTTCCAGAGGATGTACCCTTGACGAAGCAATTGAAAATATTGATATTGGCGGACCTGCAATGCTTAGATCAGCTGCTAAAAATTATAAATATGTAACCGTTATTGTTGACCCTGAAGATTATGATACTGTCTTAAGCGAGATGGAATTGAATGATGGATGTGTGTCAGAAGAAACAAATTTTAGGCTGGCAAGCAAAGTTTTTGAGTTGACATCACAGTACGATTCAATGATTGCTACATATTTAAAAGAACAAATTAAGAATGCTTAAAGGGTAAACCGTTGCAAGCGGAGCCCATAATGTGCATATTACAATATAAACATCGGAGGTAATAGATGGCAGAAGTTACATTAAAAGAGATTTACCCGGTTCCAGAGAAATTCCGCGCAAAAGCGTATATAAAGAGCCGGGCTGAGTATGAAAAGATCTGGAAAGAGTCATTGTCCAATCCAGAAGATTTTTGGGGCAAGATTGCAGAAGAATACGTGACCTGGTTCAAAAAATGGGATAAGGTTATGGATTGCAATTATGGTACAACTTCAAAGGACCTCTGGGTACGATGGTTTGTAAATGGTAAGGTTAATGTATCATACAACTGTCTGGACAGACACCTTGAAAAACGGGGTAATCAGATCGCTTTGATCTGGGAAGGCAATGAACCAACCGAAGACAAGAAGTTCACGTATAAAGAGCTTCATGAGCAGGTGTGTAAGTTTGCCAATGTTTTAAAGAAGAATGGTGTAAAGAAAGGTGACCGTGTGACATTCTTCCTCCCCATGATTCCAGAGCTTGCAATTGGTATTTTAGCCTGTACACGAATTGGTGCAGTTCACTCAGTTGTTTTTGGCGGATTTTCTGCAGAAGCACTGCGTGACCGAATTCAGGACTGCAAATCTGAGGTGTTGATATCATGTGATGGTACTTTCCGAGGAGCAAAAGCTGTTCCTCAAAAAGATACTGCTGATAAAGCAATTGCTGAGTGCCCAACGGTTCGTTTGCACATTGTTGTGAAGAGGGTTGGCAGCAAGATTCAGGTCAACTGGAATGATAAGATGGATAAGTGGTATGAAGAAGAGATGGCTAACGCAGATGCTAACTGCCCGGCAGAACAGATGGATGCAGAAGATCCTCTGTTTATTCTTTATACATCAGGCTCCACAGGGAAACCCAAAGGTGTAATGCACACCACCGGTGGATATTTAACCTATGTTGCTTACACTCACAAAATGATTTTTGATTATCATGATGGCGATATCTACTGGTGTACAGCAGATGTTGGCTGGGTAACCGGTCACTCATATATTGTATATGGGCCACTGGCAAATGGTGCAACAACCATTATGTTTGAAGGTGTTCCAACATATCCTGATTTTGGAAGATTCTGGGCAATTGTTGAGAAATATAAAGTAAATATCTTTTATACAGCTCCAACTGCTATCCGTGCGTTAGCAAAAGAAGGTGATAGCTGGGTTGACAAACATGATATTTCTTCCATTCAGCTATTAGGTTCTGTTGGTGAACCTCTTAATCCAGAGGCATGGAACTGGTATTACCATAAGATAGGCAGGGGTGAGTGTCCAATAGTTGATACATGGTGGCAGACAGAAACCGGCGGTATTTTGATTACCCCGCTACCAGGAGCAATTGATATTAAACCGGCTATGGCAACAGTACCATTCTTTGGTGTAGAGCCATGTATTGTTGATGATAATGGCACAGAGCTTGAAGGTGTATGCACCGGAAATCTTTGTATAAAGAGAGCATGGCCAGGGCAGATGAGAGGAGTTTATGGAGATCCAGAACGATTTTTTAATACATACTTTACGCAATTTCCTGGTAAGTACTTTACAGGTGATGGCGCTAAACGAGACAAAGATGGATACTATCAAATAACAGGCCGTGTTGATGATGTTATCAACGTATCAGGGCATCGTATGGGTACTGCTGAAATCGAATCTGCTCTTGTTGCACATCCTAAAGTAGCTGAAGCTGCTGTTGTTGGATATCCTCATGAGATTAAGGGACAGTCAATTTATGCGTTTGTAACGTTAAATACTGGTGTAGAAAAGAGTGACGAACTTAAGAAGGAGCTTGTTGCTCATGTCCGTAAAGAGATTGGACCTATTGCAACACCTGAAATGATACAATGGGCAGATGTCCTGCCAAAAACTCGTTCAGGAAAGATCATGCGACGAATCTTAAAGAAGATTGCTGCTGGCGAATTTGATAAATCGGGTATGGGTGATACTTCAACGCTGGCTGACCCAACTGTTGTTGATACACTTATCAATGATGCAAAAAAATTGCAGGGCAAGTAAGAA
>DAOLVF010000008.1:20869-23056 GCA_035420565.1 Spirochaetota bacterium
GTAATCAAATCACAGTAGGGGAATAATGTTTTGGAAAGTCCGCGACCAGTTAAAATTAATTCAGTTTCATGATGTTTTATTTCAACCAGATGTATAATATCCTCTTCTGAAAGAAGTTTCCACTGCAATGCAGTTAATATCTCATCACATATAACGATATTAAAGGAACTATCGGTACATACAGCTAAACATCGATCATAAGCTTTTCTGGTTAATTCTTTAAAATACTCATCATCTGTTCCGGGTATATAAAAGTTTTTGCTTCCATAAGTTTCAATGGTGATAAGATCATGGAATCGTTTCAGTGCAATACGCTCACCCGATTTTTTTCCTTTTAAGAATTGTATGATGATTGAATGTTTACTCCACCCGGCGGCACGGACAGCTAATCCCAATGCTGCGGTTGTTTTGCCCTTACCGTTGCCGGTATAACACTGTACATACCCATTCATGATCATGCCTTCTTCTTTAATGTGAGCATCATAACGCTGCTGATGAGCACCATACCTGCAAGGATTAAAAATGAAAGTTCAAAAGAGTTGGTTAAGTTTTTAATGATACCTATCAGATAAGGTCCAACATATCCACCAATATTACCCGATGAGTTAATGAGCCCTACAGCTCCTGCTGCGGCTGCACCAGAAAGAAATGTTGTTGGATATGACCACCAGACCCCAAATGGGCCAAATATGCCAATGGCAGCTATGCATACAAATAGCATGTTGACAACGGGATCTTGTATAAATACACCTGCTCCCAACCCTAGAGCGGCAATAGCAAGCGGTATTGCACCATGGAGCCTTTTTTCGCCGGTTTTTGACGAAGAATAGCCAATATAAACCATTACAATGAGTGATACTGTCATGGGTATGGCAAAAAGTGAACCAATAGTGATATTAGACCAGCCCGATAGTTCCTTTATAACGGTTGGCATCCAGTAATTAAATCCCCAGAATCCGGTTATCCATAAAAAATAGATGAGTGCTAATTTTAATACCTCTTTGTCCTTTAACGCCTGCCATATAGTATAGTGCTGTGTTTTTTGTTTACTTTCATCTGATAATGCATTGAGAAGATATTCCTTCTCTTTATCAGATAGCCATGATACCTTCATGGGATCATTTGACAGGATAAAGTATAAAAGTATGCCAAAGAAAAGTGCCGGAATAGCTTCACATACAAATAATAGCTGCCATCCTTTTAATCCAAATAGTGATACGTCTAATAAAAAGCCTGCAAGTGGTGAGCCAATAATAGCAGAAACCTGTAACGAGGTAAGCATCAATGCTATAGCTTTAGGTCGCTCCTGCAATGTAAACCAGCGTGGGATGACACTGGCATAGAGTACGGGATAAAAGCTTGCTTCAGCGCTGCCCAATAAAAAGCGCAATGTATAAAAATGCCATGGTCTGGTAATGAATATCATTAAAAATGAAACAATACCCCACGTTATCATTATACGCATGAGCCAGCCTTTGGGATTCCACTTTTCAGCGATAATGGCGCCCGGTATCTCAAAGAGTATGTAGCCTATAAAAAAGATACCGGCACCCATCCCAAAAATTTCCGGGGTAAACTGTAAATCCTGATTCATCGTCAATGCTGCATAGGCAATATTAACCCTATCCAGGTATGCAATGATTGAGCCAATAAATAGAGGTAATAAAACATGTATATATCGTTTCAAGGTAAAATTTTTTATAGCGATAGTATCCATAGAACAATCATCCTGTATCTTTGTAGCAAAGTATATTGTAATGAAGTGATAATGAAAATTGCAATTGTTTTTATGTAAAAAATATTTAAAATAGTATACTTCATAAAAATGCTTGCAATTTTAAAAAATTATTTCAGTATTGCAGTATAGGGCGATTAGCTCAGCAGGTTAGAGCGCCTGCCTCACATGCAGGAGGTCACTGGTTCGAATCCGGTATCGCCCACATCTACACAATACATGCAAAATATCCCTTTCGTCTGCTGTGTACATTGTAACAGAAAGTTTATCACAGGAACTATCGCCAAAAGCCAGTCCGCAGTGATAGTTTTTCAATAGTGTAACATTGGATAAAAATAAACCGTCAGCATTTAGTATGGTGTCGTACTGTAAAGCCTGTGCAAGCGATAGTCCTTTTAATTTTGCAATTGCCTCTTTTATTGTCCATAGTGAAATAAACCGTTTGGTTTTAT
>DAOLVF010000008.1:23156-27293 GCA_035420565.1 Spirochaetota bacterium
TATAATAACAAACAGATAATTTTTTTCAATATTTTTTGCTATATTTATTAAATATGAACAAGCAGGTGAGGATTGTTTTTTAAGCACAGTATGTTGTAACAAGTTTTGTTACCGATAGTACCTTTAAAGAACAATTCCACTCAGGATGAAAATTTCAGGAGAATCTATGCGAAGAACAAAGATTGTATGTACGCTGGGACCAACAAGTGAAGAAAAAGAGGTTATTGTAAACCTTGTCCGTGCAGGGATGAATGTTGCAAGGTTAAACATGTCACATTCCACCCATCAGATGCATGAAAAAAGTATTGCACTGATCAGGGAAATAGCAAATGAGCTGAACACGCCTATCGGGATACTGGCTGATTTGCAGGGGCCAAAAATACGAGTTGGCACATTAAAAGAAAAGGTAATCCTGGAGCCAGGACAGCAGTTTATCTTAACAACGCGTGATGTCCCTGGCAATGCAATAGCAGTTAGTGTTTCGTTAAAAGAACTCCCCGAATCGGTACATAAAGGGCAGGTCATACTTCTTGATGATGGTTTGCTTGAACTGGTTGTTGATGAGGTTGAAAACACTGATATCTATACTACAGTTGTCCGTGGTGGTGAGCTAAAAGATCATAAAGGGATTAATTTGCCCAATGCATCAATAAAAACAAGCTCAATAACTCAAAAGGATATCAGTGATCTGGAGTTTGTAATAAAGCATGATGTAGATATGGTTGCCTTGTCATTTGTGCGCACTGCACAGGATGTTGTTCAACTCAGAAGCATTATGGAAGAATTTGGAGGATCAATACCCATTATATCAAAGATTGAAAAGCATGAAGCAGTTACCAATATAGATGATATTATTGCTGCATCGTATGGTATCATGGTTGCGCGTGGCGATCTGGGTATTGAAATCCCCATAGAGCAGGTGCCCATAGTTCAGAAGATGATCATTGAAAAATGCAATCAACAGGCAAAACCGGTAATAACTGCTACCCAGATGCTGGATTCCATGATACGCAATCCCATACCAACACGAGCAGAAGCAACTGATGTGGCAAATGCTGTTTTTGATGGGACAGATGCGTTGATGCTTTCCGGGGAAACTGCTTTTGGACAGTATCCTGTTGATGCAGCAGCAACAATGGCAAAGATTGCTCAATATGCTGAAGACTCCATTATGTACAAAGCTACAATGGAAGAAAGAAAGATATATACACGCGCGATCATTACAGATGCCATTGCCTTATCAGCATCAGAATCAGCAAAAACGCTGGGAGCAGATTGTATAATTACTGCCACGCAATCAGGGTATACTGCTCGAAAGATATCCAAATACAAACCTCAGATACCGGTTATAGCGGTAACAACAAACCAAAAAGTGGTGAATCAGTTATCGTTGTCGTATGGAGTTGTTCCGGTGCAGATTAAACACTGTGAAGATATCAATACACTTGTTGATGAAGCTCTTAATACATGTAAACAAAAAGAGCTTATTCATAATGGGGATTTGCTGATTATAACTGCGGGTATTTTAGCGGGAGTAACCGGTGGGACAAATGTATTGCGAGTGTATCTTGTTGCAAATGAAATAGCTCGTGGTATTGGCTATGGTGATACCGTGGTAAAAGGATATATACGAAAAAAAACTGTATCAGGAGAGCTATCGCACAATGGTATCATCATAACCGATGATATTGAGCAGTTAAAAAGATCACCATTGCCGTTAGCGGTTATTACCAGCCAGAGTACTATAGCATCACCCATTATTCATTTTTGTCGGGAACATGGCATCCCGGTGATAGGTGGAATTGCTATAGATACGCTACCATGTACTGATGGTGATGATGTTACGCTTGATATTTTACGAGGTACTATCTATCGTGGCAATGTTCATTTACCCTTTTAAGTAGAAATGTATGGAAGACATTGAAAAACATGAAACGGTGTATTCGGTAAGCGATATTACCGGCATTATAAAACAGCTGGTTGCATCAGCGCCTGAGCTCAATGGTGTATGGATAAAAGGTGAGATTTCAAATCTTACTTATCATTCATCGGGGCACATCTACTTTTCGTTGAAGGATGAAGGTGCAGTGATTCAGGCAGCTTTTTTTAAATATTCCAATAAAAATTTAGACTTTAGATTAGAAGAAGGGATGAGCGTTGTTGTTTTTGGTGGTGTGACAGTATTTGAAAAGCGAGGGCAGTATCAATTTATAGTATATAAAATGAGAAAGGAAGGACTTGGAGAGCTTTTGCAGCGCATTGAAAAGCTAAAGGAAAAATTATATAAAGAAGGATTGTTTGATCCCCGGCGGAAAAAACCATTACCACAACTTCCCAGACGCATTGGAATTGTAACCTCGCCAACGGGAGCTGCAATCCGCGATATTATCAAGGTTGCGATGAGGCGCTTCCCTAACCTTGAAATTGTCATTGCTCCGGCTAAGGTTCAGGGAGAGGGAGCCGCCGAATCTATTGTTGCAGGTATACAGGAGTTGAACAAACCCGTGTGGGGTATTGACGTTATCATTGCAGGAAGGGGTGGCGGTTCATTTGAAGATTTGATGGCATTCAATGAAGAGAAGGTTGTGCGTGCGTTTGCAGCATCAAAGCTTCCCATCATCTCGGCAGTTGGGCATCAGATTGATAGCCCGCTGAGCGACCTTGCTGCGGATGTTGCGGCAACAACCCCTTCGGCAGCAGCAGAGCTTGCTGTTCCGGTGAAGGATGATATCCAGAATACTATCGAACAAATTATAGGAAAGATGACCAAGCGAATGATGATGGTATTACAAACATTTAATAACCGAATTGCGCTGGCATTGCAATATCGTGCGTTTCAAAATCCCATGAGTATGCTGGAGCAGCATGAGCTTGCGCTGTCTGATATTGAGAACAGGATTTCATTGTCAATCCATAAGCGCCTGTACGATGCAAGGGAATCATTAAACAGGATAAAGGATCTGCATCTGCTTGTAAAAAATAGATTGCAAAACTATAAGCATGTATTTATGATGAATGCAAGCAAGGTTGAGCACCTATCACCGGTGGCGGTTTTAAAGCGCGGCTATTCCATTACCCTGAAAGGCAATACCAGTGTAGCCTCAGTTCAAGGGATACGGCAGGGGGATGAGGTAAAGGTCATTGTATACGATGGTTCTATGAACTGTGAGGTACAATCAACATCAAACGAGGTGAATTTTGGAAAAAAAAGCTAAAAAGCCAACATTTGAAGAGGCGCTGGAGGAGCTTGAAACAATAGCCCAAAAGTTAGAATCGGGCGAATTAACCCTTGATGAATCCATACAGTATTATGAAAAAGGTGTTGCGCTGGCAAAATTTTGCCACCAGAAATTAGAAGAAGCTGAGCGAAAGATAGAGATTTTGCAAAAACAGCCCGATGGAAGCATACAAAAAAAATCAATAAAGGTAAAAGAAGACACGGGAGAGATAGAGGATGATGAGGATGTTCAGGGGTCATTATTGTAGAGTATTGGTACGGTGTTTATTCATAATAGTACTGGTGATAGTATCGTGTGGGAAAACGCCGCCATTGCAATTTTGTGAAGGGGTTACCGATGAAGGTACGCCGGTCAACTGCGGCAGCCAGTTTACCACCGGTGATATGACATTGTATGTTACTGCAAAGGAAGCTTTTGGCAGCACCACCGCTACCGTTGTTATATATGAAAAAAAACACTATAGTCAGCCCGAATATACCCGATTTGATTATACAATCAATCCTGATGTATCCAGCACCATTATCCCGCTTTCGCTATATGCAGAAGGCACCTATATTGTTACAGTGATAGTTGGTGACAAAGAGATAGCTTCAGGAACTATCAGCATTGTTGATACTTATTGATGATGACCTTTTTGCGATTTACGCTTTTTCTCTTCTATAATTTGATGCAGTATAAGCAAGGTAGCACCTATGACTATCGATGAATCAGCAACATTAAAGGCAGGCCAGCGAAAGACAGCATCATCACCAATATAGATAAAATCAACAACGCCAGGTTTGCCGGTAATTCTGTCCAGGATGTTGCCAATAGCTCCTGCGCAGATAAGTCCCATGCTGATGGTAAAGATAAGCGTTTTATTCTTTTCCAGAATATAATAGGCTATAAGAAGAAGAAA
>DAOLVF010000008.1:27393-38281 GCA_035420565.1 Spirochaetota bacterium
ATGTTACCTGTCAAGTTTTAAAACAATATCAGTACACCGCTGGCATAGCTCAGGATGAGCAGGATGAGTGCCAATGTTATGCGAGTAATTCCAGCATCGAGAGCACTTTTTACCTGTTGATCGTGTTATTGCTATGGAGCTGTTTTCGTAGTCAGCCATTGTGCTTGATTTTTCTGATTCAAGGTAAACATCAGCAACCTGAAAAAACCGTTTGCTGTCGGGAATCGATTCAACAAGCTCCCTGGTTGATGCACCGGGGATATACAGATGGACATCTGCCTCTAACGAGCTTCCTATCATCTTATCTTTGCGGGCTATCTCCAGAGCCTTGAGTACATCTTTTTTGATGTCAACCAGAATATCCATTGTTTTAGCTACCGCGTCATTGTACCATTCCTGCTGTGGTTCACAATAGCTATCAACATGCACGGAGCCATCGTTGCCCATAAACTGCCAGATCTCCTCAGCCGTGAATACAAGAATTGGTGCTATGAGCCGTAACAGTATCTGGATAACGTAGTATAGTACCGTTTGGTTGGCTCTTCTAATCTTTGCATCCTTTGCCTCTACATACAGGATATCCTTTGAAATATCAAAGTACAGCGCTGACAGGTCAACAGTACAGAAGTTGACAATCTTTCGATACACTAAATGGAATTCGTAATGTTCATAATGCTGTCGTACCTGGTCAGAAAGCACTGATACTTTATGCAATATCCATGTATCAATGTTCGATAGTTCCTCATATAAAACGCAATCTGTTGCTGTAAAATCGGAAAGGTTGCCAATCATAAATTTAAAGGTATTGCGTATTTTGCGGTATGAGTCGGCTATCTGCTGAATCATGTCATAGCCAATACGAACATCATTGCGATAGTCCTCGGAAGCAACCCACAGGCGAAGTATATCAGCACCAAATTTATCAATAATATCCTCAGGCGGGATGACATTGCCCAATGATTTGCTCATCGCCCTTCCCTGATCATCCAGCATAAAACCGTGAGTAAGCACAGTATCATAAGGAGCTCGCTGCCTGAGTGCCAGTGCAGGCCACAGTGAAGACTGGAACCATCCGCGATGCTGATCGCTCCCCTCAAGATAAAGATCAGCAGGCCATCGAAGATCATCCCGGGCATCCAGAACAGCAAAATGCGATACGCCCGAGTCAAACCATACATCAAGAATATCATATTCTTTTTCAAAACTATCGCTACCACATTCGCAGGTAAAACCATCCGGTACAAGGCTATGAATCTCATCGGTATACCATGCCTCAATGGTGCGTTCACGGGCTACCTTAGCAAAATAAAAAATTGTATCAGCGTTCATCAGGTTTTTTCCGCATTTTTTACAGTAAAATGAAGGAATGGGAACCCCCCACGAACGTTGACGGGATAAGCACCAGTCAGGACGTGTTTCTACCATGCCTTTAAATCGCAATTTTCCCCATTCAGGTATCCACTGCGTATCTTCAATTGCCTGTAATGCAATATTGCGCATATCATTATGATCGATGAGCAAAAACCACTGTGCAGTAGCTCTGAATATAAGCGGTTGTTTGCATCGCCAGCAATGCGGGTAGGAATGCTCTATGTCATTGGTAAAGATTAAAGCATTTTTTTCTTGTAAAAGTTCAATTATTTTTGGGTTAGCATCAAAGACATTGATACCCTTCATTGGTGCAAATTCATCGGTAAATTTACCCTCATCATCCACAGGACAGAATACATCCAGCCCATATTCAAGCCCTGCAATGTAATCCTCAAGCCCATGCCCTGGTGCAATATGCACAATGCCGGTACCCTGTTCCAGAGTTACAAAGTTGCCCAATATCACTTTTGATTCCCTGTCAATAAAAGGATGATATACTTTTAACAGGCGGATCATTTCACCAGTAAGAGGTGTTTTTTCACCAAGCTGTATACCTGTTATACTGGTAAAACTCTGGGCAAGTCCATCAGCCATAATAAAATATTCATCATTGCTCTTATAGGCTGAATAATCAAAATCAGGATGGAAACACACTGCTAAATTAGCGGGCAGTGTCCATGGTGTCGTTGTCCATACTACAACGTAAAGATTATTTGAATCAACTCCCTTAAACGAAACTGATGATGGATCAACCTTAAACTTAACAAAGATTGAAGGTGAGCTGTGCTGGTGATATTCTACCTCGGCTTCAGCTAAAGCGGTAACGCAGGTAGGGCACCAGTAGATAGGCTTTTTACCTTTGGTGATAAATCCAAGCTCAAAGAGCGATGCAAATATCTCAACAATAGTTGCCTCATAATCTGATGACATGGTTAAATAAGGATTATGGTAGTCACCAAAGACGCCCAATCGTTTAAATTCATCACGCTGGATATCAATAAATTTTTGTGCATATTCCCGGCAAAGTTTTCGTATCTGCTGTTTTGGCAATGTTTTTACTTTGTCGCCTAATTCTTTTGAAATCTGTAACTCAATAGGAAGACCATGACAGTCCCAGCCGGGGACATACGGAGCTTGAAAACCGGTCATTGTTTTATGTTTAATGATGATATCTTTAAGAATTTTATTTAATGCATGCCCAAGGTGTATATGTCCGTTTGCATACGGTGGACCATCATGCAAAATATACAGTTCATTCCCTTCGCGGGATTTTAGAATTAATTGATAGATATTGTCTTTTTCCCAGCGTTGTAAAATGTGAGGTTCCCGTACCGGAAGGTTAGCCTTCATAGGGAAATCACTTGAAGGAAGATTAACAGTTTTAGAATAATCCATTGATACCTCGCAACACAGTAGTAATGTGAAATTCAGTGATAGTGCAAAAATACATTTGTCAATAGAATTTTAGCAATTTATAAATACATTTTAATGATTTTTATAGCAGCCTGTGATATAAGATACACTATCACATAACTTCTGTTTTTTGTATATATTAATTTTATGGGTATTGATAAAAATTACTGTTATGTCATTGGCTATTAATAAATAGTTTAACTACTGGTGTGTCAGTTGTATAGTAATGATTAACGGTTATTTTTTTTGGCGATAGTTATTGTGAAAAAATTTTATATATTCAGGATATATTAATGATACAATTAGATTTTACCAAACTGGATGGATTGGTTCCAGCAGTAGCTCAAGATTATAAAACGGGTGAAATTTTGATGGTTGCCTTTATGAATGAAGAGGCATTTGAGTTGACACTTAAAACAGGTATTGTTCATTACTGGAGTAGATCCCGCAAAACGCTATGGAAAAAAGGGGAATCCTCGGGCAATGTACAGCAGGTAAAAGAAATTCGTATTGACTGTGACAACGATTGTGTATTATTAAAAATTAATCAGATTGGTGATGCAGCATGCCATACAGGATACCGTAGCTGTTTTTACCGTGTTGTGGAAGGGGATGGGCTTACCATTGATGGCATAAAGATATTTAATCCTGAAGATAAATATGGAGATAAAAAATGAGCCTTATCAAATTAGGTATTCCTAAAGGTAGTCTGGAGAATGCTACCATTGAACTTTTCAAACATGCAGGCTTTACCATATCAGTATCATCGCGTAATTACTTTCCAAGTATTGATGATCATGAGATTTCCTGTTCCCTCATTCGAGCGCAGGAGATGTCAAAATATGTTGAAAGCGGGGTTCTTGATGTAGGATTAACCGGGCTTGACTGGATACTTGAAAATGAGTCAGACGTGGAGGTGATTTCGGACCTTATCTACTCAAAGGTGAGCGCAAGGAAAGCTAAATGGGTGCTTGCAGTTCCCAATGATTCACCAATAAAGACAGTAGAGGACTGTGCAGGCAAAACAATATCAACTGAGCTTGTCAATTTTACACGGAAATATTTCAGCGAGCGGAATATTCCTGTGAAAGTTGAATTTTCATGGGGTGCAACTGAAGCAAAGGTAGTTGAAGGGCTTGTTGATGCAATAGTTGAGGTTACCGAAACCGGTTCAACAATTAAGGCACACGGGCTAAAAATCATCTATACATTGCTGGAAACCAATACCAAGCTTATTGCCAATAAAAAAAGTATGGCTAATCCGCAAAAACGTGCAAAGATAAAACAGATTGCTTTATTGCTAAAAGGCGCACTCAATGCCAGCAATCTTGTTGGTATCAAAATGAATGTACCCGAAGAAAAGCTTGATGTTGTTATAAAGCTTATTCCAAGCCTTACCTCTCCAACGGTATCTAAACTGTATAACGCAACATGGTTTTCAGTTGAAAGCGTGATTAATGAATCGGTGGTCCGGGACCTTATCCCCAGGCTTATTAATGCCGGCGCTGATGGAATCATCGAATATCCGCTCAACAAGGTAGTATCGCAGGAGGATGTTTGTTTATAATAACCTGCGACATTTCAATGTTACAGGAATTTCATGGAGCAGGAATTCATACGTAAGGGCAGGCAGTTTGTTAAGTCATGTGCTGCAACATTGCCTCTACCCCGTTTCTATAGAGATAATTACCGGTATATATCTATAGCACAATGGATAGCAACCGCATCGTCGTTTGTGCGGTATTGCTCTCGTTGCATGTATAACAAAGGTACAGCATTGGGGCATAGCTTTTATCATGCAGAAAAAGTAGCTATTGAATCAGCAGCGATAGTTCTTAAAGAGAGGGGGGCCTCAGAACATTCGATACATTTAGCAGTATTGGCACTCATGGCAGGATATTTCCATGATTATTTCCGTGAGATGAGCGATCATCCTTCAAAAGCTGCAGAATATGTGCAAAATCATTTTTACCATTTTATTCCGGAAGATGATGTGCTGGCAATCTCATTTGCCATACAAAATCATGAAGCATTTAAAGAGCATCAACAGGTGGACAATGACGATTTAATGCTTTTGTCTAATGCACTGTATGATGCTGATAAATTCAGGTGGGGTCCGGATAATTTTTTATACACAATATGGGATATGGTAGCCACGTTGCATATTTCGCACAATGATATAGTAATGCATTTTTCAGAAGGGGTGGCACATATTGATACAATACGGCATACATTCAGATCAAAAACTGGCATACAGTATGGTCCAGAATTTATTGATCATGGGCTGGTCATTGCAAAACAATTAAAAAATTATTTAGAAGCAAAAGAGTAGTGAATGTTGTTGATAACGTATGCTGTGCTTATTGATGACTTATTGATGAATGATATACATCCTTACTATATACTTTGGTGATTATAATGGGCACAATTGCAGCTATGTTTTTTCTTTGACAGTAACTATCGAAAAGATACATCCTTTGTATTATAGTTTTGAAAACCACGCTTTATGCAATTATACAATAACAAAAGGTGTGCTTGAAACGCAGAAGTATATTAATAAAAAACTTGACAAAATACCATATTTTTCAGGGATACTTAAAGAAAGTAGTATATAATGTTTAATTCAGGTTTGCCCACGTAGCTCAGTCGGTAGAGCATTTGCATGGTAAGCAAAAGGTCACCAGTTCGATTCTGGTCGTGGGCTATTTTGTTATTTATTAAAAAATTTGTATTTTTTTTAATTTGAGCAATTAATTGCTTGACGCAATGTGCTATATTTATAGCGTGCTTTCATATCTTTAAAAAGCATACACATTTTCAGTAATTGTTAAACATTACATAACGCAAAAAAATACTATTACATTAACAGGATGTCATTATGCGTGAAGTGATATTATTATCATGTAAGGATTGTAAAAATCGCAACTATGCCACAAAGAAGGATAAGAAAAAGCAAACCGGCAAGCTTGAGGTGATGAAATATTGCAGGCATTGCAACAAGCATACATTGCATAAGGAAACGAAAGCATAAGGTGGGCGATAGTGTTTAATAAAACCATACAATTTGTTAAAGAATCACGTGATGAGCTTAAAAAAGTTTCCTGGCCTGAAAGGGATGAGGTTAGTGCATTGACCATGGTGGTTCTTATAACTGTTATAATTACTTCACTTTTTTTATGGCTTGTTGATGCTACCTTGATGAAAATTGTTTCCCTGGTGATGAAATAACTATGATAAAAGGTTGGTATGTAATACATACTTATTCGGGTCATGAGAATAAGGTTAAGCTGGCTTTAGAAAAGAAGGTGCAAAATCTGAATTTAGCTGATAAGATATTTCAGGTTAAGATTCCAACTGTTGAAGAACATTCAGTTAAAGATGGGAAGAAGGTTATAAAATCCAAAAAAATATTTCCGGGATATGTTCTTGTTGAAATGATTATTGATGATGAAACGTGGATGGCAATAAAAAACATTCCGGGAGTTACAAATTTTGTAGGTTCGTTTGGAAGTGAGAATCCAAGGCCATTATCTGAAAAAGAGGTTGACAACCTGTTCAATAAAATGGGTGAGGTTACCACTAAAGATAAGGTGTCGGTTGTTATGGATTTTTCGGTAGGAGAGCACGTAAAGGTTGTTGATGGTCCATTTAAAGAATTTACCGGTGTTATTGAAGAGGTATATCCAGAGAAGGGCAGGTTGCGCGTTAAGGTTGAAATATTTGGCAGGGGGACGCCTGTTGAATTGGACTTTGTGCAGGTAGGTAAGATATAATAATAGTTATATAAGGGTTGATGACAATGGCTCCAAAAAAGAAGAAAATAGTAACTCAGATTAAATTACAGATTCCTGGTGGACAGGCAAATCCTGCACCACCGGTAGGGCCTGCTCTGGGACAGCATGGGCTTAACATCATGGAATTTTGCAAGGCTTTTAACGATAGAACAAAGGATCAGCAGGGTACCATACTGCCGATAATTATTACTGTATATGAAGACAGAACATATACGTTCATTGTTAAAACACCGCCAGCAGCTGTATTGATTAAAAAGGCTCTTAAGTTGGAAAAAGGTTCTAGTGAACCTAATAAGAAGAAGGTTGGTACCATTACACAGTCTCAACTTGAAGAAATTGCTAAATTAAAAATGCCGGATCTCAATGCTAATGATGTTGAGGCAGCAAAGAAAATCATTGCTGGTACGGCGCGTTCAATGGGAGTTGAGGTAAGTGGATAACATAATTAATATAATTAATTAATAATGAATTATTTGGGGTTTTTTATGAAGCGAGGAAAAAAAATTACTGATGCAAAGGCTAAGGTTGATAAGACCAAATTATACCCGATTGATGAAGCATTGTCATTAATGAAAGAATTAGCCTTTGTAAAGTTTGATGAAACAGTTGAGGTTGCAATAAAAGTTATCCATAAAAGCTATCAAAATGTACGTGGTTCCGTGGTATTACCGCATGGCACTGGTAAAGAAATAAAAGTGCTTGTGATTTGCAAAGGTGATAAGCAAAAAGAAGCTTTAGAAGCAGGAGCTGATTTTGTAGGTGCAGAAGATGTTATCGAGAAGATAAAGAATGGGTGGCTTGATTTTGAGGCGGTTGTTGCAACCCCTGATATGATGAAAGAGGTAGGAAAGTTAGGCCCTATATTGGGTAAAAAAGGGCTTATGCCAAAACCTAAATCTGGCACCGTCACTGATGATGTAAAAACAGCCGTTAAAGAGCTTAAGGGTGGAAGGGTTGAATACAAGGCCGATAAGACCGGGGTTATCCATCTTGGTGTTGGTAAACTTTCATTTGAGCAACAAAAGCTTGCGGAAAACATTAAATCGTTCTATGGCCAGGTTGTTAAAGATAAACCCTCTGATGCAAAAGGAAACTATATTCGTTCTTTTCATATATGCTCAACAATGGGGCCAGGCATTAAAATCAATTACAAGGGGATAGAACGGTAATGGTTAAACAATATAAAATAGATTCTGTTAATGAATTAAAAGAAAAACTGAATTCAAAAAAGAATATTATATTAACACATTATTCCGGTATCAAGGTAAAAGATCTTTATCAATTGAGGAAGATTTTGCGGGATAAAGGTGCTGAGTATAAAGTAATTAAAAATAATTTATTCAGAAAAGCATTGAAGGATAGCGGATATCCCCCAATAGATACACATCTGACAGGTCCTATTGGTGTGGTGTTTGTTGATAAGGAATTGAGTGAAATAGCAAAGGTATTAAAGGATTTTCAGAAAGAGCAGGATAAATTTCAGTTTAGCGTAGCAATAATGGATAATGTTGTATATTCTCAAAAGGATGTACAACGAATTGCAGAATTACCCCCCAAAGAGGTGTTATTGTCGCAGGTAATGTCGCTTATCAATGGGCCTGCTACAGGGACAGCTATTGCAATAAATCAAGTTATGGCTTCCCTTGCCAGGGGTATTAAGCTTGTAGCACAGCAAAATGCTTAGCTTGTTATAGCATTTATATAATCAAGGGTACATAATACTTATCAGAATTGTAAACATTATGGAGTATTGGTTGCCCTTATAAGTTTTTACGACAAATGTTCGTATTAACTTCAGATTCACTAAGTATAAGGAGTGACATAATGGCAAAATTATCAGTACAGGAATTGTTGGAAGCAATTGGTAGTTTAACGCTTGTTGAAGCCGCAGAGCTTGTGAAAGCCATGGAAGAGAAGTTTGGCATTTCAGCAGCTGCACCAGTTGCTGTTGCAGCTGCATCTGGCGGGAGCGGAGCAGGTGCAGCAGAAGTTGAAGAGAAGACTGAATTTGATGTTATTCTCACAGGTTTTGGTGATAACAAGATTAACGTTATCAAGGAAGTGCGTGCCATTACCGGTTTAGGCTTAAAAGAAGCTAAAGATCTGGTAGAAGCTGGAGGCAAAGCGGTTAAGGAAAAGGTTTCTAAAGAAGAAGCCGAAAAGATTAAAAAGCAGCTTGTAGAAGCTGGAGCAACAGTAGAGGTTAAGTAACGTTTATTGACGCAAAAATATCTTGAAAAGATTATTGTAATACTGTATACTGAAAATAGTAGTAGGTTTGGTTGCGATGCAATCAAACCTACTGGTGTTTATGTTTTTGTAATTTACTATCAATAACAATAACGCGATGTTCTGCATTTGAAACAGTGCCCCAAGATATATGAATAAATGATGAATAGTTACTATCAAACAAAAACAATTATATTTTTTTATGTTCATTGTCTGATTTATTTATATGTATGATAAATTTTATATCAGGTGTATAC
The DNA here is from genome assembly GCA_035420565.1 of Spirochaetota bacterium. Classification (GTDB taxonomy): domain Bacteria; phylum Spirochaetota; class UBA4802; order UBA4802; family UB4802; genus UBA4802. The sequence goes on from DAOLVF010000008.1 coordinate 36,458, forward strand.
TATGCAAAAACAACAAAAAATTATACGTTTTGGTAAAATAAAGTCAGGCATTGGATTGCCCAACTTGATCGAAAATCAAACTGAGTCGTTTAAATGGTTTTTACAAAAAGATGTTCCACCTGCAAAAAGGAAAAATCAAGGATTGCAAAATGTATTTCTGGAAACATTCCCTATTGTCAGCCCTAATGATGATATAGAATTGGAGTTTGTTGACTATGATTTAGGGGAGCCCAAATATAATGTTCAGGAATGTAAAGAGCGTGATGTAACCTATGCTGCACCACTGAAAGCAACGATACGCCTTATAAAAAAGGATACCATGGAAGTCAGGGAACAATCCGTTTATATGGGTGATATCCCCTTGATGACAGAGAGCGGAACATTTATCATCAATGGAGCAGAGCGTGTTGTTGTGAATCAGTTGCATAGATCACCAGGGATTTTCTTCTTCTGGGATGAGGCTGAACGAATGTATAATGCACGTATCATCCCCGATAGAGGATCGTGGCTGGAATTTGAAATGGATCATAAGGGGCTTATTGTCGCTCGCATTGATAGAAAGAAGAAATTTCCTGCAACGATTATATTAAAAGCTCTTGGATACAATACAAATGAAGAAATACTAAAGCTCTTCTATGCTACAAAAATAGTTACGCTTTTAGAAGAAAAAGATTATGAATCGTTGAAAAACAGACGAGTTGCCACTGATATAGTAAACCACGAGACAGGTGAAGTGTTCTTAGAAGCTGGTGAACGTATTACTATTGACTATGTTGATATTTTACGGGATGAAAAGGTTAAGGAAGTTGAAATAATTGAATTTCCCAAAAACAAAGATGATGCCTATCTGATTACCTCGCTGGAAAAGGATGATTGTAAAAGTTCCGAAGATGCACTGTTGAAATTACACCAGATGTTAAGGCCTGGTGAACCAACCAATATTGACAATGCACGGGAAATATTTAACAGATTATTTTTTGATCCCAGAACCTATAGTCTTGGTGGTGTTGGGCGTTATAAAATTAATAAAAAGTTTGGATTTGATATGAAAGAGGTGAGTGAAGATTACCTCAGAAAGGACGATATAGTCATGACAATGAAATATCTAATCAACTTAATAGCAGAGGTTGAAGGATATATTGTCGATGATATTGACCATTTAGGAAATAGAAGAATACGAACTGTGGGAGAGTTAATACAGAATCAAATAAAGATTGGGTTCCAGCGTATGGAACGTGTTATCAAAGAGCGTATGACAATACAGGATGTTGATGTTGTAACACCTCAGGCGCTTATAAGTATAAAACCAATCACTGCAGTCATTAATGAATTTTTTGGCTCAAGTCAGCTTTCACAGTTTATGGATCAGACAAATCCTCTAGCTGAACTTACCCATAAACGCAGATTAAATGCGTTAGGCCCTGGCGGTTTAACACGGGAACGTGCTGGTTTTGAGGTGCGTGATGTGCATCCTTCGCATTATGGAAGGATGTGCCCTATAGAAACGCCTGAAGGTCCTAATATTGGTTTAATTATTTCAATGAGTACCTATGCACGTATCAATGAGTATGGATTTTTGGAAACACCATACCGTGTTGTAGAAAATGGGCGTGTTACCGATAGAATAGAATATCTTACGGCCGATGAAGAGGATAAGTATTTTATTGCTCAGGCAAATGCGGTTATTGATGAAAATGGGAAATTTGTAGATAAACTTATCCCATGTCGTCACAGGGGTGATTTCCCTTATAAACGTCCTGAAGAAATCCAGTATATGGACGTATCACCTGATCAGGTATTCTCAGTTTCCACATGTCTTATTCC
>DAOLVF010000009.1:0-7911 GCA_035420565.1 Spirochaetota bacterium
CCAGTAAAGATATCTTTACTGGCTTTAATGATCGCAGTTTCATTAAATAGTATCGCATCAATTTTTCCAAAAAATTTAGGAAATTCTGCTCCTAAATAAAACTGTGAAGATAAAACTTTGCCTGAATAGTATGATGCTTCTTCGTTTTCTGATAAAAACGCATCTCTTTCTTCCCCTTTCTTTTCGCCAACAAGTGCTTTCATCTTCGGAATAGTAAGAGTCATAGCCCACAGATGTAGCCACGCTAATGTTAGCATAAACATAGCCTGCTGTACTGGCGTGCATGCTGCAAAGATATGTAAAAACTTCCCTGCAGCCATCTGCTCTTTAAGCATCAAAATTACCTCATCCATCTTTTGCATGCCGTTTTCAACAAGGTTAATGTATTTTTCTTCAACAATTCCCTTTGCATTGGCAATTGCTTCTGACATTCTTTTCTTCATGATAGTATAATTGTACTGTTCAGGATTCATCAGTATCTTTCGCATTGTTAAATCCATTGACTGGATGCCATTCGTACCTTCGTATATCTGAGTAATTTTTGCATCACGCATATATTGTTCAACTGGATAATCAGATATGTATCCATAGCCGCCATATACCTGTATGGCTTCAGAAGTTATAAGCACTGCCGAATCAGTGCAGCCTGCTTTTGCAATGGGAATGAGTATCTCAACTATAGCCTGTGCCTCCTTTTTTGCCTCACCGTCTAATACTTCAATTAAGGTTGCATTATGAGCCAGATAGTAATTGAGCATGCGCATCCCTTCCACATAACCTTTCATCCATAACAACATGCGTTTCACATCAGGATGTTCAATGATGGCTACCTTTTGTGCATCGGGATTAAGCATCTGGGTAACATGAACTCCCTGAATGCGGTTGCGTGCATATGTTACTGCATGCATATATGCAGTAGACGATAATGCCAGCCCCTGACAGGCTACACCAAGTCGGGCTTCATTCATCATGTGAAACATGATCTTCATCCCTTTGCGTGGCTGTCCTAACAGATATCCAGCGCATGTACCATTATCACCAAAATTGAGCGAACAGGTTGCCGAACCGTGTATACCCATCTTGTGTTCTATACCGGAACATACTACATCATTTAATTCACCTATGCTACCGTCAGGATTAATCCTGTATTTGGGAACAATAAATATAGAGATGCCCTTGGTACCAGGAGGATCACCTTCAATACGTGCCAATACCGGATGTATAATGTTTTCATAAAAGTCATTGTCGCCTGATGTAATGAATATCTTCTGTCCCTGTATACGGTAAGTGCCGTCAGGTTGTGGTATGGCTTTCGTTTTTAGATTTCCAACATCCGAGCCAGCCTCAGGTTCGGTCAGGCACATGGTGCCGCCCCACTGTCCGCTCAGCATTTTTTCTAAGTACACCTTTTTCTGTTCGTCAGTGCCAAAATTTTCAATGAGTGCTGCTGCACCATGTGATAATCCGGGATAGGTGGTAAACGATAGACTTGCTGACGTGAATATCTCGTTTACAGCGATAGCAATAGCTCCTGGCATACCCATCCCCCCAATTTCAGGGTCTTCGATCATGCCAACAAAACCAGCTTCATTATATTTTCGTAACCCACCTTTGTAACCTTGTGGAATTATTACCTTTTTAGTATCAGGATCATAGCGTACACCTATTTTGTCTGCTTCTTTATTTACTGGATAAACCTCTTCTGTTGCCATCTTTAAAGCTAAATCAATTGTAGCTTCATACATGTCTTTATCATGCTCAGCAAACTTTGGAAATTGTTGCAGCTTGTCTGTTTCAAGCACTTCAAATAAAACAAAATATACATCTCGATGATCTACCAGTGGATTGCGCATCATAACAAACCTCCCATATTATAAATAGAGTATAGCAAAAATAATATTTTATTACTGTATTAATGACATACATAATATATAATCTTATGGTGTCAATTGTATTATATGGATAAAAGAAAAGTTTGGCGATAGTTACTCTCATTATTTTTTGTTGATTGGTAGACAGTTTTATCTGTATGGTTACTCATAGTATAGTGAAGAGGCTATTATGTATCCATTTGAAGAAGCTGGCAAAATAGCGAAATTGGGAAACTACCATGAACAATAATGACAATAATCCTGAATTTTATATGACTATCGCCCTTGAGGAAGCTAAAAAAGCACATGATGAGGGTGAAATACCTGTTGGGGCGGCGATAGTTTTTAAAGATGGTGTCATTGCCACTGCACATAACACAACGCGGCAATGCTCTGACCCCACTGCACATGCTGAATTAATTGCCATTAAGCAGGCTGCCATGGTATTGAAAAACGAACGGTTAAACGGCTGTCGCATGTATGTAACTAAAGAGCCATGTGCTATGTGCGCCGGTGCCATTGTTCATGCACGTATTGAGAAACTTTATATTGGTGTTAAGGATAAACGTTTTGGTGCATGCGGAACAGTTCTTAATGTATGTGGCAATGGTGTGCTTAATCACAAACCACAGATTATTTTTGGGATACTGGAAGAAGAGTGCAAAAATTTGCTGAAGTCATTTTTTGAACAACTTCGTAAAAAGGGTTAATGTTTATTAATCATTGCAAACACATTGATGAATCCAGATGTAGTGATATCTATGATTTTTGTTCAAGGGTTTCTTGAATAAGCTCATTGATGCGGTTACGCGTGCCAATGCTCAGTCCATGACTTACCTGTATATGCAGATCAGGATAATCGGGAACAGTTATGGCGCTGATTTTGTGCAGTATACGTTCCACAAGCGATTTCATATCAAAATAATTATCACAATTAATGATAGAAATAAAATTACCCCCGCCTGTTCTGAAAGTCATGTCGTTTTCACGCAGGCTGGTTTTAAGTATTCGTGATATATGTTTTATAACACGATCACCATCCCTGTGTCCAGCTATAGTATTAATTTCATTAAGGCCTTTTATATCTATATTCAATACTGCTATGACGTGGGTAGTGTCATCTCGTCGGATATGGGCTTCGTCTTTTGACCATGATGTAATTATATCGTTGAGTTTTTTATTGTTGTAAAGTCCTGTTAGTGAATCTAATTCTGTTAACGTTGATGCTTTTTCGTATAACAGTGAGTTAGCAAATGCTATAGCGCCAAAGTCTGCAATAGTTTGCAATATGAGATAGTCATCAGAAGAAAAAATCCCACCTGTTGATTTATTAATAAGTTCAATAACACCATACATGGTGTCACGAAATATGAGAGGTACAGCCATAACAGATTTAGTAGAAAATCCGGTAATGCGGTCAATCCTATCACTAAATCGGGTATCATGACTGGTGTTGGGAATAAAAACCGGTTTTTTTGTTTCTACCACATACCCTGCAACGCCTTCACCCTTTTGAAGACGAATATTTTTTATACTGTCAAAATCAATACCATGCGATATGACAAAGTACAGTTCCTCAGAATTAGGATCATAGCGCAACAAGCTCCAGTTATCGGGTCCAAAAAAGGTGTGGACTTCTTCCATGATGCCTTCCAGTATATGTTCTATCTCCAGAGAAGAAGTTATAAGCTTGCCGATGTTTGCATAGAGCTGTTTTATTTTAAAAAGTTGATCCATATCATTAGCAGTCATATCTCAAATACCAGTATAGTCAATAATTTAATATGAATTCTAAAAAAATAAAATAAAATAAATAAAAATACAATTAAAAATTTTTATATCACATACTATAGCATAGCATTTTTTTATGTATCATACTGTAATGTGCTTTATTGAACCCTGCATATAATATAATGCTGTGTTACGGAAAATTGCTACTGATGGCTGTTTTGTGAATTTCGATGTCCTTTTTTATGCCATTCACTGGTGCTCTTTTTAGTTTGTTGCTGTGGTTATAAAAAAATATTATTTGTACTGGCTAAAAAAAATCTGGTTGGCAGGTGCTCTGTTTTACAATTGACCAGAGGTATCCATGGGGATCAATTCGCTTACGCTTTTTTGTTACCAGCGATAATGGGATGTATGTATAGTATGAGTGCCAGCTACCTACTACAAAACCGGTTTTGCCAGCCATAGCTCCATGTACTGCATTTTGTGAAAGCATTATACAATATACTGCATCATCGCTTGAGGCAGGGGTACTCCTCACCAGATAGCTTGTATCAATATATTTGATAGTTACTGGTATATTTCTTTGCTTGCAGTATGCACCAATTGTATTATTAAGAAGTAAACCAATATCACCATATTTTATATTCCCGGAAACATCTGTCAGTTTTGGTTCATCAAAATATTCCTGGCCTGCACCTTCAGCAACTACAATGACCGCATGAGAAGCAGCATACAGTCGTTTCTCAAGATGAGGTAAAAAACCGTGCGCTCCTTCTAAATCAAAGTGAACCTCTGGAATAAAACAATAATTTACCTCATTTGATGCCAATGTAACATAAGCTGCAATATACCCGGCATCACGACCCATAACACGTACAATACCAATTCCATTTTTAGCACCTATAGCCTCAGCATGCGCTGCATAAATTGCCTGTGCTGCAGTGGAAACGGCGGTTGAAAATCCAAAGGTTTTGTCAACAAACCATATATCGTTGTCAATAGTTTTTGGTATGCCAACAATTGCTATAGGCAGGTTTCTTTTTTTTACTTCACGATATATATCATAAGCACCGCGTAATGAACCATCCCCACCGATGACAAAAAGAATGTTAATATCATGAGCTACCAGTGTATCAACAATCTCCTTTTCATCCTGCCTTCCTCGTGAAGAACCTAATACTGTTCCACCCTTTTCGTGGAGGTCATGAACAAATTGAGGTGTTAATTCAATAAATGAATGCCCAAAACGTGGGACAAGACCTTCAAAACCATATTTTACTCCAAATATTGTTTTAACGCCATATTGGAATGTTAGCATACGCACAATGCCCTGAATAACATTGTTGATACCCGGGCAAAGCCCTCCACATGTAACAATAGCTGCTCTGGTGTTTTGAGGTTTAAAAAATATTTTTTTACGAGGTCCGGCATTTTCAAATGAGGGAATTTTCCCCTTTTCAAGAGATTGTTCAATAATGTCAGCCTCTATGTCCACTGCAATACGCTGTGAGTCGCTTATAAATTTTGGTATTGTAAGAGGGGAATCAATGGTACAATTGCCCAGCGTGTCTATGAGGGTATCATTTTGTGTAATCCGGTCCATACATGTCCATTCCATATGTATAACAATCAATATTGCTATAGCAAATAAATTATTTTTTTATATTCAGTTCAGAATGTCAAGATATAAAACGATAACTATTTTTTTATGGTATATAGCCATTAATTGTTGTTGACAGGTGTAAAAGCAGTCAATATTCATAAAATATAATAACTGATGTAGTCTAAAATTTGTTGCACTTTTATAGTGATTTATAAGTATCATAGCACTGGTATAAACTGTGTACAAAAAGCAATTTTTGCATTTACTATAGAGCAGTTGTGGTATGGTGTCGTTATTTGCAAAAGTTTACCATAGAAGCATTATGCTGTACGCAAACTGCGCGGAAATAATCTCGCCACGTCCTTTGCACTGTAGAAGATAATTTGTAGCTGAGTTGATGCTGGCAAAGTGGATGTGATAAATTTTATTGAATGGGGTGAATAGCATGAGATATAAAAGTATAATTTTAGTATTGTTTTTGATACTAACTGCATGCTCAAAAAAGGAGGCGGTTGATACTATTGTTACCATCAATTCCTTTTTTGGTGATGTTACCATTACCTCACATGAGGGGAATAAGCCTCCTGCTGTTGGGCAAGTTCTTACTATTAGTGATACAATAGTAACAGGAGCAAACTCTGTCGTTGACCTCCTATACCGAAATAGTGGTATTATTCGTGTTAATGAAAATACCACTGTTGTTGTAAGCTCACTTATCAAAGCTGGTAGCGATGATGTTGTTTTAACATTAGAGAAAGGCAAAACATTTGCTACATTAGGTAAGTTAAAAAAGGGTGATGGCTTTGCCATAAAAGCAAAGACCGTTATAGCTGCAGTGCGGGGAACTTCATTCAGATTGGTTGCCGATGAAAAAGCTTCCAGAGTTGATGTTGTTTCTGGTAAGGTTATGGTTAAACCGGTTAATAATGAAACGGTAATTGAAGATATAGAAGTGATAGTAGAAGAAAACCAAACGGTTACTCTGGATACCAAAACTGCTGCAACAATATCTCAAAAGATTGATGAGAATAAAGTTGAGGTAGTAGCAGAACAGGAACAGCAAAAAATTATAGATTCAATAAAAGAAACCATCAAACCCACTGAAATACCTAAAGAAACTGTTAAAGAAATAAAACAGGAGGTTAAAGATATTCCTGTTATTACAACAGTTCAAGAGGAGATTAAACAGGAGATTCAAAAGGTAATTGAAACGGATAAAGAAGCAAAACAGCGCAAAAATGAAGAAAAGTTAAAGAAGGCAGAAGAAGCAAAGGCATTAAAGCTTAAATTACAAAATGAACAAGAAGCTAAAATTTTGGCAGAAAAATTAGCAAAGGAAAAAGCTGAACAGGAAAAGGTTGAAAAAGAGAAAGCTGAACAAGAAAAAGCAGCCAAGGAAAAAAAGATTAAAGAGGATAGAATTAAAAATATACCAACATTGTAAATGGTTTAAAAAATTTGAAGCTCCATAGCTATATGTGCTATTTCATATACTATGGAGCTTTTGCGATTACATAATGTATCATTGTGGCGTAATTCAACCATAATCTTAAGAAATATCAATCTGACTGTTAATACGGGTGATCAATGGGCTGTCCTTGGACCTAATGGTTCAGGGAAATCTTTTTTAATGAACATAATTGCCACATTGGTTTTTCCCTCAGAGGGACAGGTTGTCATTGCAGGTGAAACATTGGGGCAGGTCAATGTATGGGATGTTCGCAAACACATTGGTATTGTCAGTGATTATCTACAAACACACTACCCACAGGAAACCATGGTTGCTGAAGTAGTTGCATCAGGATTTTTCAGCAGCATGGGCTTATACCAGGAGCTATCGCCTGCCATGGAACAAAAAGCATTGACTATTTTACACTCACTTGAACTGGTACACTATGCACAGACTCCGTTTGGCAAGCTTTCGTATGGGGAGCAAAAACGTGTTCTCATCGGGCGGGCACTTGTTTATGACCCGGATATTCTTATCCTGGATGAACCATGCAATGGTCTGGATATGAAGGCTCGCGAAGAATTTTTGCAGCAATTAACCATGCTGATTAAAACAGGTAAACATATTATCTATGTTACGCATCATGTTGATGAAATAATGCCATGGATAAACAGGGTGCTACTTTTGAATAATGGGCAATGTATGTATGCTGGCACTAAAAATATTTTGCTTAATGAAGATGTCATAAGTAAGGTCATGGGATGTTCTGTAGGTATCTTTCAACATAATTCGCGCATCTTTTCTTATGTTAAATAAAAATACTTGGTAAAAATATACCTGCATTGGGTTGCTTAACGGTTTGTAAATTTTTTTCATTAAACAATACGGCTGAGTAATCAGCCGTATTGATACAACAGTAGGGGGCTATTGGAGTCTTCGCTTCAAGACTTCTTCGGGCTGCACACCAACCATACGGTCAATTTCTTTACCATTGTCAAAAAGTATAAGAGTTGGTATAGCGCTTATGCCAAACTTTTGGGCAGTACCGTGATTAACATCGGTATTGCATTTAACTATTTTTGCATTGATGCCATTTGATACAAGCCTTTCTAAAATTGGCGTTTGTAATCTACAGGGGACACACCATGGAGCCCAAAAATCAACCAGTACTTTTCCACTTGTTTGCAACACTGATGAGTCAAATGTTGCATCGGTAACTTCCTGAATTAAAGCCATTAAAGAGCCTCCGTTATTGA
>DAOLVF010000009.1:8011-37254 GCA_035420565.1 Spirochaetota bacterium
AGAGTTAACACAAGCACAGAAGAAGACTGAACAACGAGTAGCAGAGTTAGCTGAAGCTCAAAAAGAGCTTGCTGATGCTCAAAAACGTACTGAAATAGAAGTTAAAAGTCTTGTAGCAGGATTACATGATACAAGAGTAGAATTAGGAGGGTTATCAAGAAGTTTTAGCTATGCATTTGAAAATGAAGCATATAGGCATTTGCCTGCGGTACTGAAGGAAAAGTATGGATATACTATCAAAGAGCGAATAGTAAGAGCAGAAATAGGTGGAAAAGAAATAAATTTTTTTGCCAGAGCTATGAAAGACGGTAAAGAGGTTTTTATAGTAGGTGAATCAAAAATACGGTTAGAATCTACCTGGCGGAAAGATGTTTTTTCTGAACTTGAAGATAAGGTGAATGCTGTAAAAGCTGAATTTGGTGATGTTGAGGTTGTACGATTACTGGTTACCCATTTTGCCAAAAAAGATTTTTTGGATGAAGCTGAAAAGATGGGTGTTATTGTTGTGCAAAGTTATCAGTGGTGATTATCGGTGATAGCAAGATACGATGTAACAGTAAATGATCTTAGTATTAATGCAATGTCATCCTGAGCAATAGCGAAGAATCTTCTTTATAAACAAACAAATTCTTTGGAATTGCATCCCTCAGAATGACAATGCTGGACGTGTCATTCTGAATCATATGATGCTCAGGTTTCAGGATTTATGATAATTATTTTGATTATAGGTCAAGCCCGGAATGATATTGACGCATAATTTTATTTTGGAGAAGAATGCCCATGAAAATTACTGTTGAAAAAATAAAGGAAGATGTCCTTAAAAAACAAGGCATATTGTCATGGCCGATATGGCAGAAGGAGATATCCGATTTTGATTGGTTTTATGATACAACCGAGCAATTTTATGTTCTTGAGGGTGAAGTTGAGGTTGATACCGTTGATGGGCAAAAGGTGCGATTTGGTGCTGGTGATTTTGTTACCTGTCCAAAAGGTATACAATGCACATGGCATGTGAAAAAACCAATACGAAAGCACTATAATTTTAAATAGTGTTGATTGTCATATTTTTTGGAAAGTATTTTTTATTTGATGGAGGTTGGAAAATGAAAGGCTACAACAGTATAATTATTGTTTTACTTGTATACGCTCTTTTTTCAGGTTGTGCAACACAGCAAAAAAAAGTGGGATGTATTGAAGGTAAGTGTGATGAGGGGTATGGTGTGTATGTCTGGGAAGATGGTACAATGTATGCTGGTAACTTTAAATCAGGCAAGTTCCATGGGCAGGGTACCTATACATGGGCAAATGGTATGACATACACGGGAATTTATGTTGATGGCAAAAGGCATGGCTATGGTGTTATGACATGGCCTGATGGTAGTTCTTACAGAGGAGAATTTTACAACGATGAGATTACAGGAAAAGGGAAATATATATATGCTGACGGTAAGATATACACAGGCCCAATGGTAAAGGGTAAAGCTAATGGTATTGGTATATTGGAATGGCCTGATGGTACACGATATGAAGGTGAGTTTGTCGATAACAGGATTGAGGGCAAAGGAACTCTTATCTATCCTGATGGCCGTACATTAAAGGGACGTTTTATTAATGGCATTTTAGTTAATGAATAGTGTAGCTTTGTAAAAAATTAGTGTACCACAACGGCAATTTATCATTCATCAATAGTTAAATCTTATTTCCTTTTTGCTGTGCAAATAATTTTGCACCTTCCAATGTTTCACCGTTGCGTATGACATCAGTTCCTCTGGCAAATTCTATTTCCAGAGCTTCAGATAATGGCATATTAAAACCCTTATAAACTGCCATCCTGTCACTTCGCATACATTGTTGTGGGAAGGAAGCAATCTTGTGAGCCAATTCCAGTGCTGCCTGTTTTATATCTTTATCTGTAACGAGATAGTTGACCAATCCAAACTGATATGCTTCTTCTGCATTAATTTCCCTGCCAGTAATAATTAAATCTAATGCTCTGCTTAATCCAATTAAGCGGGGCAACCGTTGAGTACCTCCGTCAATAAGTGGAACGCCAAATCGTCTGCAAAACACACCAAATTTAGCAGTCATATCAGCCATGCGAATATCGCACCAGCAGGCTAATTCCAGCCCCCCTGCCACTGCATACCCTGATATTGCTGCAATAACAGGCTTTGAAAGCAACATGCGCGTTGGTCCAAGAGGCCCATTATCCTTGATGTTTGGATTAAGCCTGTTTTTACGGTGTCCATCCTCAGCAATTGCCAGTAGATCAGCACCGGAACAGAAATTGCCCCCGGCTCCGGTTAAGATTGCAACTTTTAAATTTTTGTTGGCATCAAATTGTTGAAAAGCATTACTCAACTCATCGGCAGTATCACGGTCAATGGCATTACGAACTTTTGGCCTGTTTAGGGTGATTATCACAATATCATCAACTATCTCATGGAAACTATTACTATTCATTATCTAATCCTTTCATTGTTTAATTTTGAAACTATTACATTACAAAAAAAACTACTTGTTGTCAAATTAATAGTGTAGTGCAAAGATAAAATTTATTGTAATAGTATAAGCGATACCGACATGATAAACATGCCAGAGATAAATCCTAAAATTGAATAATGGTGCTCACCATATTTTATTGCTGATGGTAATAATTCATCCACTGATATGAACACCATAATGCCTGCAATACATCCAAATACAATCCCAAAGATGGTGTCGGACATGTAGGGTAATAGGATTAAAAAACCTATTAACGCTCCAACAGGTTCTGCTAATCCGGAAATAAAAGAATATACAAAAGCTTTTCTTCTGCTCTTGGTTGCATGGAATATAGGTACAGCAACAGCAATACCTTCAGGGATGTTATGCAGCGCAATAGCAATTGCAATAGGAATCCCAACCTTTGTATCATGGAGAGCAGCAACAAATGTAGCCAGCCCTTCTGGAAAATTGTGTATGCCAATAGCAAGGGCTGATAAAAGCCCAAGCCTCATAAGCTGCTGCTCCCGGTTTGTTGCTGGCAGAGGCATAGTTTCAACACGCTTTATCTCATGCGGATTTTCTGCCGATGGAACAATAATATCAATTATTCCTGTTAATGCTATGCCACCGAAAAAGGATATTAATGCAAACCAGCCTCCTGACTTTCCATATTCATGGTACAATACATCAAATGATTTTGAAAGTATCTCCATCATGGAAACATAGATCATTACACCAGCCGAAAATCCCAATGCAAGCGATAGTACCTTTGTATTGGTTTTTTTGCTGATGATTGAGATTGCACTCCCTATACCAGTTGCAAGTCCTGCTAACAATGTTAAAATGAAGGCAAATACAACATTGGGATTGTGTAGCATAGTATATTACACTCTTTTTAAAAATCTGTTTTCATCATATCTGATACGGGGACCATATATCCCGCCGATTGCACGCTTACCGGCAGAGATTACCATGACAACAACAGCGTCCTCTGGTAATTGTAATATTTTTTTTATGAGCTTTGAATCATATCCTTCCATGGGGCATGAATCATATCCATACGCACGTAGTGAAAGCATAAGGTTTTGACATGCCAGCGCTGTTGACTTCACTGCCCATATTTTCATATGGCAGTGTGAAACTGGTTCATGGATGACAGGAGTCTTTAATCCCCGAATGAAAAAGAGTATCCTTTTTATCAATCCCCATATTCCAAATAATCCTTGATTGTAAACAAACGGTACCAGCTTTTTATAATAGGCAATGGCTGATTTTGGCACATTCCCGGCTGCCTCAAAAAGTTGTACCATCTCTTTGGCATGCTCTTTCCATGTATTTGTTCGTGCAACTGCCACAAACAATGCTGCAGCGCTTTTTGCTGCTATCTGTTCAAGGCATGCCTTGTTCATCTGCTGCCGTACTTCTGGGGTAGCAATGTGATATATCTCCCATGGCTGAAGGTTTGATGAATTTGGTGCCAGCAGTGCATTGCGAAGGCATTGTTGAATTATTTTATCAGGAATTGGTTCCTTTTCATAGATGCGAACCGATCGTCTGGAATCAATCACTTTTTGAAATTCTTTAGCATCAATCTTTGGTGCTTTTTCGTGGTATCGGAAACCAGGGTCTTTTGTTAAGATAGTATCGTTACTCATTGTTATTATTCCTCCTGAAAATAGATTTTGTTATTTTAGCGCATTATAATGCGCCCCTGCTGTAATCTAAATAATTATCCAAAATCCCGAATCAGGGTTCAGGATAACTATCGTCAGTTATTTTCATACCGTATGGATGACCGGATGCCAACCATTGTCAACTCACTTCGCAGAATTATTTTGCATTTGCAACCACCGTGTAACAATTAATAAAAAAATTATTGCAATAATACTATCATTAATTGTATAGACATTAATTGTTATTATACTGACAATGTAATGTCAATTACTAAAAAATAAGGCATATTCAAAACTTTAAATTGTAATACCTCTATGGACACAAGAAAATGATAAAACTGTTTTTGCAAGTTATGGATTGGAAAAACAAGCAGTTTTAAAATACCATAAGGTATGTGCGGCAAGAATGTGTGATAGAGCAATTTTAATTTTTTCATTATTTTGAGGGTTGTATGAATAACATTCACCGCAGAAAAGTTAAATATCTTAAAGCCTGTGCACATGGCTTAGATCCGGTTGTGTTGATAGGTAAAAATGGTCTTTCTAAGGCTGTACTCAATGCAATTGATGAAGTGTTATTGTGCCATGAGCTTATTAAGATAAAGTTTATCGATTGCAAAGAAGAGCGCAAAGAATTAGCCCGGCAGATTGTTGAAAAAACAGGAAGTAATTATATTACCATGATTGGTAATGTGCTTATTATCTACCGCCAACATCCTGAGGCTGACAAGCGCCAATATGAATTGAAGGCTATATAACTTATTTAGATAATGTTTTTGCATCGATATATCTGTCGCCCTTCAAAAAGATGTGTTTGTATAAACATGCCCTTTGTTCTTGAATTAAGAACATTATATACATCCTCAGTAATGAATAGTCCTTCATCAGCAGTGTATTTTTGCCCTAAGTGAAACAATGAATTAATGCAATCTGATATTATTGTACCTGTTTTGCCATGTGGTTGATATACGGTATTACCAATATGCATGGCTATCCTGTAATGAATTATTTGATTAAAGAGTGTGTGCTCAAGCGATATAATACTGCGATTGACCGTAAGACGAATTGCACTATCGACAGCAGGGAGTGATTTCCCATCAAAGGGGAAAATAAATAAACCCGTAGCATCCATCCACATCCATAGTTTGCCGTCCAGTTGGTTCAGTGTATTTTCAACAAAATGACGAAATGAAAAAATTTTACTATCCAGATGCTCAGATGCAATATGTTTTTTCAATTCATGCACATCAAGAATTTCAATTAAAAGAAAACAGAAGGTGTATTCCTGTTCTGGTTTGATGCTTTTCCATGAATCTCTGGCAATAATGTATTTTTTTTGCGGTGTTTCTGATAATGTAATTGATTTAAAGGTAACTATCGCCCGTATACGACTTTCTGAAATTGGATTGTTACAGGTTTCTTTTGTTATATAATCACATGCATTATTGTGAAAAAACCATGCAATATCGCTGAACGTATTTTTGTAATCTATTATTCCATAAAACATTGATTCTTTATTAAAATATTTTATATATTTCTGAATGTCAGCTTGTTGTAGCCCGGTAATATCTAAATAGTATAATGAATTTGCAGTGGTTTTTTTTGGTTTATTGTATTCATCACGATCAATGAATTCAATAGAATATTTTTTTGATTTCATCAATGTCCCAAAAGTCTTTTGTAACGATGATGCATTTTTTTTATGATAGAGTACAGTGATATTCATATATCTTCCCATTTTACTGTGTGAGTATAATAAGGTGTGGCGCTCTTCCTGGTTAAAATAAAAAGTTTTGCAATATCGGGATGTAATGATGCATATATTGTGTTGCTTATGGTAATTGCATTGATTGGCGTATAGTGTGATTCTATTTCCATGATTTTTTTTACCAGTTCAGTTTTTTTTAATTCTTCCGAAGAATGTTTGTAAGCACAATAACCGGTATCAATTGCAATTCTGGCATTGACTGCTTCAGGCAGTTTTGATACAAGCTCGTTAAATAAAAAAAGTTCGTGTAATATCTCTATAGCAGCAAAAACGGCAGTCATATTTTTATTGCCCAGAATAAAAGCAGCTATGCAGCCATCACCTTCCCAGTTCCATATCCTGCCATTACGCTGCTCAACAGCAGACGTTACAATGGTTTGAATGTTTTGATAGGTATGAGCAATTAACGGTGGTGTATATTTTCTTACAAGCTGTGTATTTGCTGCAATGTCCATTCTGAGCAACGTGATGATGTATTCTTCATTTTCTTCTAAAACACCCCAATGTTGAGTTTTTCTGGTGTTTGCGTTTTCAATAAAAATGTGGTTATTTTTATCAAAGATAAAACCCAAATTGATTATTTCTGTAACTATTTCGTGCAGATGAGCTATAGGGTACCTGCGTCCCATGATGCCGTATTCCTGTGCCTCCATCAGGGCGCACACTAACTTAAAAAAATATTTTGATTCGCTGAAATCGTGCACAATCTGGGATGCGGCATCTTTATTGGGGATTGGCATACTTTCTGAAAAGCCCATGATTTTGTGGAGATCGTAATGAGGTATAATACTTTTTGCAATGCGCTCCATGGTGTGGACATCCATGGATTTTGTCAGTGCTTTTTCCGTTATCGATAAAATGGAGAAGGGAATTTTCATAATATTGATACATTAAACGGCATTTAAAATTTTGTCAAAAATTTTTTGTTGTAAAAGAATATTTTATATGATAAAAATAATTATGAGGATATATTAATTATCAGAAGTTGATGTTATAGCAGCGGAATTGATGCATGTTCGTGTGGTGGTGCATATGGTAAGGATCATAACGAGAGGTTGTTTTGCAGTTGAATATATACTAATTGTGTTAAGGAACATTCCATGAGCTCTTTTTCATCATACGATATTCCCAAAACAGATAACAACGACGTTTTCCAGCGCTTTACAGAATATTTTCATAAACCATCAGCATCTCATGTCGATTCGTTAAGCGATAAATTACGCTTTTTCAGGCAACACAATAATCTGAGTTATGAACAGCTGGCCGCTATAACTGGCATATGTGTGGAGTTGTTACAGAAAATAGAAGAACGCAGAGCTTATCCTTCCTTGCGAGTAATTCATCAGCTTACACGGTCACTGCAACAGGCAAAAGTAATTGCCCCGGGCACCCCTGTTGAATGGGGATATACGGTCATAAAAAAGGATGATGTTATACAGTTAAAAAATGAAAGGCCTAAAAATATTTTTTTGAACAATGTTGAACCATCGCATACTGCCGATGAAGCTGATGTTAATGAGGTAGTTGCTGTTAAAGCATACATTATTACACTGGAAGGGAATTATACAAAGAAGGATTTTTCCATCCACAATGGTGAAGAATTTATCCATGTTAAAAAAGGTTCCATTAAAATAACTCTTGGTTCAAATGAAGTTATTTTAAACCATGGTGACAGTATCTATTTTCTATCGCTCATACCACACAAAATAGAAAATGTTGCATCCAGCGAATCAGTAATCCATGTCATTGTTTATCAGGAATAACCTTAAACCTGATAAATCTTATTCAGATTAATATGACAATACCCGCCTGGATTTTTATCTAAATAATCTTGATGGTATTCTTCGGCTTTAAAAAAATTTATAGCTTTAGCTACTTCAGTAGTAACTATCGCCCCCCTGGATGTAATTTGCTGAATAATGGTATCAATAGTAATTTTTTGATTATCGTTGATATAGTATAACGCTGAACGATATTGTGTGCCTATATCAGGGCCCTGGCGGTTGAGCGTAGAAGGATTATGAATTGAAAAAAAATGTTTTAGTATTCTTTCAAGATTTACAATATCTGGATTAAATGTAATGAGCACCGTTTCTGCATGACCGGTGGTACCCGTACACACCATGGTATAATCGGGATTTTTAATTGTTCCACCCGAATACCCAACTGTGGTATCAAGTATGCCCTTTACTTTCTTAAAGTATGCTTCAACACCCCAGAAACAACCGCCGCCAATTATTATCTGTTCAAACCCTATAGGCGTATTCTCAAAGAGGTAGATATAATCGTTATACCCTTCTTCTATAATTTTTTTTACCGGGATGAATCGCAATGAGGCAGAATTGATGCAATACCGCAATCCCGCAGGAGCAGGACCATCGGCAAATACATGCCCTAAATGGCCATCTGAGCTTTTGCTGCGCACTTCGGTGCGTATCATTCCATGTGAGGGGTCAGAGCATGTGATAACAGCATTGTTGTTTACTGGTTTTGTAAAACTTGGCCAGCCGGTACCTGAGTCAAACTTATCAAGCGATGAAAATAGCACTTCTCCTGATACTATGTCAACATAAATGCCATGCTCTTTTTTGTTCCAATACGCATTGTTAAATGGTGGTTCGGTGCCATTTTCTTTGAAAATAGAGTATTGTTCCGCTGTTAGATTGTTAGGTTTCATGCCCGTATCTCTTGAAGTTTTTCTGTAAATAAAAAACCATGCTAAAAAAACAATTTCATGGCCATTAGTATCCTATCTAAATATAGTGAAAACAATAAAAAAGTCAATAAAATAATATAATCATTTTAATATTGTAGTTATTATTTTGGCGATAGTTATCGGTAATAAGCCTTCACCCTTAAAAACTTAAGTGTACAGCCGGGATTTTTTCAACGTACATAATTGCTGCCTGGAAGAATGCCGTTGCCCTGTGACAGAGCACGATTACCGGCAATAAAAAAAGCGACAGCAGTAAAAAAAATGAAATTTAACTAAATATTAACATATCCTTCAAATCTATTTTATATCAGACTGCTTTCTTACCCTCAGATTGTTTTTAAAAATCAATACAATTAACTATTAGTTAAGGAGGTTGTTACATGAAGTTTTTAAAGGGTTTTGTGTATATGGCTATGATGACGTTTGCTACGGCAGCGTTTGCTCAGGAGGCTGTAAAAGAAGAGATTAAGGATATTAAAATTTCAGGGAAAGCGTATTTAGAGTGGAATAAGGAACTGAGCAATTACGATGATACTACCGAGCATCAGAACACATTTGAAATCAAGCGTGTTTACCTTGATTTTAAAAAGGAATTTGATAGTGTGTGGAGCGCACGGGTTACAACCGATGTTGGGCAGGTAGAGTCAGAAGATGAAATTGAAGTTACAGACACCCAGTCAGGAAATCCTGAAACAGTAGATGTTAAAGCAAAAAGCGATCCGTATACGGTATATGTAAAATATGCCTATATACAGGCTAAACAAAAAATGGATTTTGTTGATGCAAATTTTAAGTTTGGTATGATTGGTACTCCACTTATTGGGCTTATTGATGACAAGAGTGATTACCGATGGGTTGAGCAGAATTATGTTGATCAGGCTAAAAACATCATTGGTACATCAATAGACAGTTCCGCCGATATGGGTGTAAGTGTTGATCTTTCTTTCTTTAAAATGGTTAAGCTGTCAGGATCTCTGGTAAACGGCGAAGGATACAAGAAGGTAAACGAGGATGAATTGGGCGATGATGGGAAAGCATATTACGGTATGCTAACCATTACTCCTGTGAAAGGGCTTGATATATTTGGAACCTACCGAAATCAAATAACTGATGATGGTCATGGTTCGGACAATTATAGCCGCTACATGGCATTTGGTGCATCATATTCAACTGATTTGGTCAAGGTTGGCGCTATGTATGTTATGCCCGAGGTCAAGAAAGGAGGCGTTGAAAATGAATATACCTTGGTTGATAGCTGGTTGCTTGCCAATCTGGAAAGCGTTATCAATATCCCAATCTTAATCACCGGGCGGTATTCATATGGTGAAAACGAAGATGTTGATGATTCTGAAGTAACCATCTGGGCAGCAGGATTAGGGTATGCAATCAACAAAAACATCCGTGTGATGGCATACTATCAAGATGCAGACAATGATGCAAAGGAAGATCCGGAAACTACGTTCTATGTTAAGACCGAAGTTGTATTCTAAGTGTTAACCCTCCAGATACTCCACGATTAAGGGGCAGGGATGCCCCTTTTTTATTCAAAGCCCAAACGCCATAAAGCAGTTCCCTTTAATGAATATACTGTTGCAAGGTGCTGTAGTTTTTTTATAGTTACGGTATCCGATACCAGGGCAATGAACATATCATCATTTTTTATATATTCAATACACAGTGTTCCGGAGCTGTGGCGATAGTTACTGTAGATTGATGTATATTTTGGAATTGCACGTGTAGTAATAACTGAATGGTATTTCCCATTTTTCCACATATATCCATAAGCCGGCATGCCTAACCATATCTGATGTGCTTTAAAAAACCGTAATGCATATTCAATATTTTTCATGGTCCATTGCATATCAGTTACCGGTCCAGGCTTTGTTTTAGGATTGTGATAATCGTAACACATAATGACAACTTCATTCAAGAATGGAGACAGTTTTTCATAATTGTGGAATGCTGCATGTTCTTTATGAAACTCAATCTGTGGAAAAAGTGCTGCTGAAAGTTTTATATCGGGAGCTATCGATCTAAATTTTTTTAAAAACTGTGCATAAGCATTGCTGTATGCTGCAGGTAGATATTCAAAGTCAAAATGAATACCTGCCCATGCATTTGTGTGTAATGCATTTGCAAGTGTTGTAATGACATTATCCCACTCTCGGGCTTTTAAAAATGACATCCCCTCGGTTACACTTGTGAATGTTACATGAGGTATAATTGCAATATTATATTGTTGTGCTTTAGTAAAAAGATAGTGCTCATTGCTAAATGAAGGGATGTTACATGCGTTTTTAGAAATAGTGATTCCAGTAAAACACAGTACTGAAAGGCTTTTGAGTGTGTTATCCCAGTAGTGTTTGGAGTTATTGCTGTATGTGTCCTTACAATAATACCCCCATTGATTTTGTGCCGGTGTACAAAGAGGCAATAAACCAAATAAAATTATGAAAAAAAATATGGCATACCGTTTCATAAAGTTATTTTGCTATTACATCATTTTGTATGACGCATTCAAATAATGCATGGTATTTTTTGGGCGGGCTACCCCCATTGATCATCACGCTAACCGGTTTACCAGCAGGGAGTGTTTGCGTTGCAACATAGTTTAAAAAATTACCGTCGGTATGATAGCTGTTGCCAAACGCAGCTATTGCATACACATGATTTGTTTTATTTTCTTTTTTTAATCTGTCAATGATTGATTTTAGCAATTTTGTTTTTCCTTCAGCATAGGTAAGTGGTGGTATCACCTGTTCTGTTGCTATTCCATTATTGGTTTTAATTTTTATTCCATAGATGTGGTCTGCTGATACGGTTAATGAGTATGCAGCACCTTTTACAAAATAGTCAGGACTTGCTGAAATAATGTATATTTTGATTCCATGTGCTTTAAGTTGATTCATTATTGCTATTGATGATGCAAAAAAATAGTAACGAAGAGTATGTGAAAAATAGTGTTGCGATAATTGCTGTAGATCGCGGATATCCCTCCCGGTAAATAATGTTGCCAGATATATATATGCATCGCTGTGTCCCTTGTGTGTTTCAAGATATGCGTAGTGTTGTAAAAATTTATTGTATTCATTATTTTTATATTTTTTTGAAAAATTATTTTCTATGGCTACCTGTACCAGTCCTTTATAGACTTGTTTGTTTTCTTCTTGTAATCCTTCAGAACAATCACCTTTTATTATTGTGCCGTCAAAATCCCAGAAACTGGCAAATAGTATAGGTGACGATTGCTGGTTTATTCTGTTTTTCAAATAATCTTCTATGGCAGTTTTTGTGTATAAAATATTTTGCACAATAGGTGTTACATGGTTTTCAGTTTTGCTGCTGCAGGATATGCTGAAGAAAAAAATAAGAACATGAAACAATGTCATTACTGTTAGTTGTTTTTTCATATTTAATCCTTTTAAAAACGTTTTATAGCATGGGCACATTGAAAAAGGTTTGTATTGTACAGTAAATAATGGATGAGAGCCCCTTACACCAATAGTTTATGCCCATAATAGGATTACACCTGATGCATGGTATATAATTTTGCCATTGTGAAATGACCATTTTACACTGTCCCGGAATATTGTAGTGTGTTTAAACATTAAAATCAATATAAAATTAAACGGGTTAGTGTACATTAATACTTTCACTATTTTAGTTGTATTTTTATAGCATGATGTTACAATAATCCTTATGATGTATGAATGGCAGGTATGAGCGTAACGGTATTCATCAGGTATTGTGATGAATAAATGGAAAAAATCATAAATAATGGGAATGACTTAACTTTCTGCATTGAAGGTTAGCGATGTTAGCGTTGGTTCAGATGCTATCATTTTTATTGTGGAGGACAGTATGAAAAAGATTATTCGGTATGTTTGTTATGGCATACTTCTGGTTGTCTTCGTCTATGCCTGTGGTTATATGGTTATTCCAAAACTTTTGACTATTGGCAAACACTCCAATCATAACGTCTATGTTTCGCTGGGATTTCATGTGAACATGTATCATTCATACAGGATAGATACCAATGATGAGGCGGGATTTGGGAAAGATATACGCGTTATACGAAAGATCATAGAAGTGCTGGATGAAAAAAATAAAAAAGGGATTCCGGTAAAAGGTGTATGGGATTTTGAAAACCTTTTTACACTGGAAGAAATTTTGCCTCAGTATGCTCCCGATATTATTGCAAACATAAAACGCCGTGTGAAGGAACATGGTGATGAAATAATCCTGATGTCGTATAATAATGGTCTGGTATCAGCAATGACACAGGATGAATGTATGTATTCAGTCAAATATGCTATTTCAAATTCCAGAAGAAGTGGCGTCAAAGATATATTTAAGGACTACTCACCTTTTGTTCGCCCTCAGGAGATGATGGCTACATCCGGGAATTATGAGCTCTATAAACAGCTGGGCTTGCAGGGAATTGTTTTATACTATAGTGGCATCCCATTTGATGCATTTAGAGTTTTTGTAGATGAACTATCGCTTGAAGAAGCTCATAATCCGCTTATGTATCATAACAAAAATACTCATGAAAAAATGATGGTGATACCCGCATACAATCAGGCTGACTTAATTGAAAATGTTAGCATATACAATTGGGTGCATATGTTACGGTATCAGCAGTTGAGAGGAACAATAAATAATGACGTTATGATATGTATCAATGCCGATGCTGATGATTCGTACTGGTATGGATATGACCTGCCGTCATATCTAAAATGGCTCCCTAATACGGGCGGCCTGTCACAGCTTATTGACGATATTGCATCTCTGGATTTTGTTACGTTTACGACAATAGGTGATTATGTAAAAAATCATAAACCGGTGAAAGAAATCAGCTTTGGGCAGGATACGGCCGATGGAAGCTTTAATGGGTATGTTTCATGGGCAGAGAAAAAATATTGCAGTGATTACTGGACTGCTGTTGAAAAGGACAGAAATATTCATAAATTGGCTGAGGCATATTATTCATTTATTGGACAATCAGCACCCGGAGATATAACGACAGCATTAAAAAGATCGTTTGAAAAACGCATGCGATTGCTTTCAACAACAAACTTTGGTATGGCAACACCATTTTTGGCAAAAAACAGAGAGCACGTCGTTGAAACAATCACCCATTCCATGGAATCATTAACAAAACCGGTGGTGGCTGATATAAAAAAAGGTGCAAAAGGGATTATAGCAAAACAGGCAATAAACACAAACGATGGTTATGAGTATGTTACATCACTGCTGCTGTTACAGCAGGATACTGCTCCCTTTGTTTTTAAACTGCCAATGGAGTTACCGCAGGGATATACCTATTACATGCAGTCAAAAGATATGCTTACCCCTGTTAATATGTTTTCCAGCAATGGTGTGTCTACAATCTTTATTGGCAGGCAACCTCTCCATAGCGGTGTCTATCATATTGTGCGCACACAACCGGGTACAAAACACTATGCTGCTGAAGCTACCGATACCATGATAAAAAATAATACCATAACGGTAACGGTTGACAATGGATTTATTCAGGGCGTTGAGGCTCATGGCAGTACCATACTTAACAAAATGAGTTTAATCCCATGGATTGCCTACAATGGCCAGGACTATCGCCCGGAAAAGATTACCGCTTCAGTATTGAGTGATGGCAAAAATGGGGTGGCTGCAGTGGCACTGCGTGGCGAGATAGCTCTGCCTGAAAATGTAACAAGGGGATATTTTGACTATACCATATATCTTGTTGATGACATTGACATGCTGTTTGTTGAGGGTACAATAACCTATCCGGATACTCCCCGCACCACTATCTTTAAACCGGGTATGCCGGCGCTTGCTCGCATCTATGATGAGCGGTGGCAGCAGGTTATACCCTGTCCGCTGTTTGCAGCGATGACAGCCACAAAAGATATACCGTTTACTGTCATCAAGAAAAATTATTTTGGTGTTGAGGATACTTACAAAATTGATTATTTTAAACATTCAAAAGAAAATTTACGGCTTGCCAATGTGAACAATCACATTACCGCCGGCTATGTTGCAGTAACCAACAGTAAAGAATTTATTGCAGTGGCAAAGGATAATGAGGTGCTTTCAAATTTTGCTTTTTGTCCGCTGAAGATTGATTATGGGATGGTTAAAGGTTTTACAGTTAGCCTTAATCCGTTTGGTACTTTTTTTGGCAGGCAATACTTCCAGCCAACATGGGGTAATGGACAGGGATTTAAATCAGCAATTCTTAACGGGGATCAATACCATTCAGGGGCATGTACCTATAGTGGAACAACACAACGGTTTAGTTTGGCGATAGCTCATGGCAGGGGGGCTTTGCAGCAAAGTGTAAAGGCTCAACTGCAATCATTTGCTCATCAGCCATTTATTGTAGCCATGAATGAAGTGACACCGGTTCAGCAAAAACAAAAGCTGCAGTCACCAAAAGGAGTGGTGGCGTTATATAATAATGGCGGAGTATATATAAACTTTGAAAAGGTTGATGGCGCAGCAGGATACAATATTTATTGTGGCAACAAGGATGCATTAAAAAAAATTGGTGTAACCAGCAATACTTCGTTCTTTGCAAAAAATAATTGGGATGGCAAACCATTTGTTGAAGGGAATACCTATGTTGCAGCAGTTAGCGCTTATGATGATAACGGCAATGTAAACAAAGTTCCAGTAACATATACATTTGTGGCAAAGCCTGTAAAAGAAAGTCTTGATTTGCCGTTAACACTGCAACTTAAGATTTTATATCACTGCCTTGTTGCACAGCTACGCTGGTAGAGTGTGTTTTATTTTTTACATTTCCATGACACCGGTGCTATTGCAGCTTCACCGTTTGTAAGCGTTGCAACCCATTTCCATCCGCAGGTTGTTATGTACCATTGTTTTGTTTGTGGAACATAAATCCATTCGGGTGCATGCGCTTTTAATGTTGTAATCAATGCTGGTGAATTGCGCTCACTACCCCAACTACTTTGCAGCGCAGTCCTTATATATTGCCATTGGGTTAGGTTGAATGATTGATATACATCAATCTGAGAAAAAAATGTACCACGGGCAGTGGTGTATAGCAACCACTGGTCTTTAGCCACCTGTAGTATCATGCAATCTCTGAAGAATTTATGATACGGCTTTTCCATAATTACGTCATGATTACCCCATCGTATGCCATTGGTTGAGGTCATATGATGAAGTTTGTGTGGTGACCAGAACATATGGTAGATGTTTTTGTGTTTTATAACATGCGGTGCCCATGCTAATTCGCCAACATCAGCAACCGGTGATTCTTCCTTCATTATATCATTGGGTGGAAATGTTTTACTTGAAGCAACGGCAAAATATTTTTCTGCATCAGGATTGCCGTCAGTTTTTGAGGTAATTCCAATAAGCTGCCAATTGCCGTATGCATCCTGAAATATAGTATGATCATTTATATAATACCCGGAATGTTCTGGAATGAATAGTGTGCGATAGTTATCGGTAATAAATGGAACACACATACCATCCTTGGTGCTGGAAGCAAAAACCTGAATGTTGCCAAGCTCTATATGATGCTTTGTTTTTTTATTTATCCTTATTACCCGGAAGTTGCTCCTTTACCATGAAATAAAAATGAACCAAATTGTGTCGTTCCAACTTTTTTAACAGTGCCATGAACATTCTTAAGTTCTATTGTATAGTATTCTTCATCGGGATTAGCAATCCACCCTAAGTGAATCCAGTTGTTACCGGTAACAACCTTAATGCCATAGTGGTTTTGAAGCTTATACACATCCTTTTTTGGGATTGATGAATAAAAATCTGTAGACAGGGGAGCTTCTACATAGATGTAAGTACCAATTTCACCAATTATAAAAATGGTTGATAGTATTGCTATAATAATAAAGATTGTTTTGCCATATTTCATTCAATACTCCCCTGTACCTCCATGTTCTATGTATGTCAATTCATAAATGCTTCATCTATTTGTTTGAAAATTCAAATTAATATGAGTTTATTATACATATTACTTTATTTTCATCAAGTAAAATACTGTATGTTTTTTTGCTACTGTCTGGTAAGTAAAAATGTTGACAGGGTTTTTAAAGATACAGTAAATATGAATAACAGGGATTGTAGTATTAATTGTAGTATTATTTTATTGAGGCGTTGCCGACGGCTGGTTCATTTCCACCTGTAAGGGATGAAAATGGATTGTTGTCGTCATTCTGAGGCGAAGCCGCCTGTGCCGTGCGAAGTTGAATTAAGGGGTATCGCCGTGGGATGGGCATGTCATTTTGAATCATATCCCGAACTGGTTTCAGAATCTAACGTTAATTATTCGGATTCCGGACAATGTTCGGAATGACGGTAGTGGTAAAAGAGATTTCGGACCGGGCCCGGAATGACATGGTTAAATAATACTATTTTCTGAGGAGTATCAAACAGTGTATTCTGGCTGAAGGTATCAGCATCAAGGTCATGGATAACATGCAAAGTCGCAAAAATTGAGGGTTAACAATTATGGGAAAACCTTTTTTTGATAAACCTGCTCGTATCTTTGCTCACAGGGGAAATTCAAGGGAATATCCCGAAAACACAGCATTGGCGTTTGAAAAAGCAATAGAGCTGGGAGCTGATGTCATTGAAACAGATGCTCACATAACAAAGGATGGTTATGTGGTGATAGCTCATGATGAGGAACTATCGAACATAACAGATGGTAACGGAAAGATTGGTGAGCTTCCCCTGTTGCAGATTAAACAGCTTGATGCTGGATACAATTTTACACAGGATGGGGAAACTTATCCATTCAGGGGGAAAGGTATAACCATAATGACGCTTGAGGAGATGCTGGAGACATTTCCTCATCAGCGGTTTAATGTTGACCTGAAAGATAACAACATTCTGCTGGCTGAAAAATTTTGTGATGTGATTGAAAAGCACAATGCTCAACACAGGGTGGTAGGGGCTTCGCAGCATGGAAAAAACCTTGCATATATTCGCAAGCGTTTACCTGGTATGGCAACATCATTTGGGCTATGGGGTGTTCTTGGTTTTTATTTTTTATTCCGTTCAGGATTGTTAGGATTATTTAAACAGTTTTCCGGCGATGCGTTGCAAATTCCGGAGTTTATTGGACCTTCACATCTGGCAAATGGTACACTGGTACGCATGGCGCATGAAAGGGG
This sequence comes from Spirochaetota bacterium, assembly GCA_035420565.1. Taxonomy (GTDB): domain Bacteria; phylum Spirochaetota; class UBA4802; order UBA4802; family UB4802; genus UBA4802. The sequence continues at coordinate 25,832 of DAOLVF010000009.1, forward strand.
CATACAGGTTGATGTGTGGACAGTGAATAGCGAACGTGATATGCGACGGCTGCTGGATATAGAGGTTGATGGTATCATTACGGATGACATTGAACTGTTAAAAAAAGTTTTGCAGGATTATCCCGTAGAAGGGGAATAAAAAAATATTGACACAACTATACTATTTATTACTTTGACAAAATCGTTGTGTGCGATATAATTTTTTTTACTGTCATTCCGGGGCGTGGCTCAGTCCGGCTAGAGCGCGTGGTTTGGGACCATGAGGTCGGAGGTTCAAATCCTCTCGCCCCGAATTTTTAAAATATAGTCTAAGAATATATAATGTACTACTATGTGCGCCAGTAGCTCAGCTGGATAGAGCAACGGCCTTCTAAGCCGTGGGCCACAGGTTCGAGTCCTGTCTGGCGCGATTTCCCCACCTGTATCCGCGTATTTCATTGTCAATATAGTGAACAAGCTTCACAGCAATTGCTATTGCTGCTTCAACAACTTCAGGCTGTATATTGCTGGTGGTGTCGTCCATGGTGTGATACACGCTGTGTTGTTTTTCAACCTCCGTTGGGAGTGCAATGAGCGTTGTTGCTATTGCGCCAGCTTGTGCAACAGGTGCTGCATCGGTTGCACCTGTTCCGGGGTACATGGCAAATGTTTTGGCAGGGTAGCCCATAGCATGAGCTATCGCCACACATTGCCTTGCAAGTTCTTTTGAAAGAGGAACGAAGCCGTTTACATCGCTTGTTAAAAATTGTATTAAATCAACCTTATAGAGGCTGTCCATGTTGAAATGAAATGTTGGCATGCTGCCAATTTCATGTTTGTGACTGGTGGCAAATGCTTTTGAGCCCTTGAGCCCGCTTTCCTCAGCATCAAAGCTTGCAAAAATTATGCGGGTATAGTTGGGGCGATAGTTTGCAAAAATGTTTGCCAGTGCTACAGTAATGGTACTTGCGATTAAGTTGTCTCCGGCTCCGGGAGTTGCGTGTTTGCTTTTAAAAAAAAGCATCTGCATATTAGCAATGCCCAGAATTATAAGAAAGGTTAGGAGAACAGTATGTGCAGTGGCGGAATCAAAGGTGTACGCATTGACAACGATGAGCCAGCCAAGCAAAAAGGATAGTAGTATTGAAAGTATAATGGAAGCAACACGTATGCGGTACAGGCGCGGTGTGGTGCGCATGTATCTGAATTCATAGGCACTGTCATGATGTCCGCTGATTATAATCTGCTGGCGTACATCGTTTGACGGTTCAATACTACCAATAGCGTTAGTGCCCTCTTTTTGTGTATATAAAAAATCAAATGTTCCTTTATAAAAAATGAATTGTGATGTAGCAATGATAATGGAAATGGTAAACCCAACTGCAGCAATGATATAACAGTGTAAAATAATAAAAATAAGGCAGGCTATATAAATCCATGGCACCAGGGTAAGGAAGCCTAAAAACGCACTGGGATGGGTAGTGAATGTTTCAAGTTGAGAGCTATCACAATGTATTGAATACATAAACTGCAGTACTTTTGCAGCATTGTTTGACTGTTCAGAGCATGAAGGACGCGCTCCAAAGTGTTTGATAATGGTATTGGTTATGGTAAAAGCTAATTGTGAAGCTGTACGTATAGTATTTTTATCCATATGCACCTGCTATCGTGTATTATTGTGTAATTACACTCCATGGTTATAGTATGTAAACTATTGTTGAAGATCATAATTACGGTTTACATTTATTATACTTTAACATGCCATATTCAAGAACTTTTTTGTGTGCATCGTTATGCATGTAATTAACAATTACTATTTACATTTTAAAACTATCAATTGTCAATATTTTAATCGGCGTGCCACTATCATTCTTTTCAGCATACAGTTGTAAAAACTATTTACTTCAATGCGGCTTGTTAGTGACATGTAAAAAGTAGTGTACAACATATTTATTTGCAGAACTTCAACATACCATGTAATATTTAGGATTGGTTGATATTTTATTACTGTAATTTTTTTTGATAATTATTGACTATTTTGCTAAATTGCCAAATAAGAAATAATACGAGGTTATTATGGATACCATGACACAAAAAAAATATGAGGCACGAGCTGCTGTTATGAAGGCGCTGGCACATCCCACGCGGTTATATATGGTAGAAGAGCTGCAAAAAGGGGCACAGTGTGTATGCAAACTGCAGGAATTGATTGGCGCTGATATGTCCACAGTATCCAAACACCTATCGGTATTGAAAAGTGCAGGGCTGGTATATGATAAAAAAGAGGGCACAACCGTTTATTATTTTTTGAAGATGCCCTGTGTTAGTGAATTTATTAGCTGTATTGATACGGTGATTCAACGGAATGCAACAGAACAGTTAGAGGTTGCTCGTTGCTGTATAAACAGTACGCAACAGTTATAATTACCAGGTATAAGGATTGGCCATGGACTGGAAAAAAGAACTAAAAATATGTATGTATATGGGTATAGCCTTTGTCATTTTCTTTCATTTGCCTGCTGGCAATCCCCGTTTTGACAATGCTGTATCTGAGGCGCTGAAGTTGACAAGGTGGTATGCTCGCGAACATGTCTTGTTATGCCTTGTACCAGCGTTTTTCATTGCAGGAGCTATCGCCACATTTGTTAGTCAAAATTCGGTCATGAAGTACCTGGGGCCTGCCGCACCAAAACTTATGGCGTATGGTGTCGCATCTGTTTCGGGGACAATTTTAGCTGTTTGTTCATGCACGGTCCTCCCGCTTTTTGCGGGTATTTATACTATGGGCGCAGGATTAGGTCCTGCAACAGCTTTTTTGTATTCGGGACCTGCCATCAATGTACTGGCAATCATTTTGACAGCACGGGTGCTTGGACTTGAAATAGGCATTGCACGCGCAGTCGGTGCAATTGTTTTCAGTATTTTCATTGGTGGATTGATGTATCTTATTTTCCGAAAAGAAGAGATACAAAAAGCCAATGCTATGATGAATATGCCCCAGCCCGAAACGTCACGTCCCCTGTGGCAGACGGTTATCTATTTTCTTTTAATGGTAGCCATACTGGTGTTTGTTAACTGGGGTAAACCAGATGCACCTGAGGGAATCTGGTATTATGTGTACAGTTATAAATGGGAGATTACCGGTGTTGTGTCACTACTCTTTGGATTGGTGCTGTGGGCATGGTTTACTGTAACATGGTGGAAGATAGTTATTGCTATCATTGTTACAGTAATGTCAGGCTTTTTATTTCCGCACAGGCCATTAATACCATTTGTTGCAGGTATTATTGCTTTGATAGCTATCGGCATAACCGAAAAAGGTGAGTTGTTGACATGGTTGGAGCAAACATGGTCATTTGCCAAACAAATACTGCCATTGCTTTTGGGTGGGGTTCTGGCTGCAGGCTTTTTACTTGGCAGTCCGGGGCATGAAGGTATTATACCATCACAATGGATTGCTATGGCAGTGGGTGGTAATTCATTCTTTGCCAATTTCTTCTCATCAGTTGTTGGTGCCTTTATGTATTTTGCAACGCTTACCGAAGTTCCCATTTTACAGGGGCTTTTAGGTAATGGTATGGGTCATGGTCCGGCGTTAGCACTTCTTCTGGCTGGACCTACATTGTCCCTTCCCAGTATGCTGGTTATTCGTAGCGTTATTGGTACACAAAAGACTGCTGTATATGTTTCACTGGTCATTGTGATGGCAACTATCACCGGAATATTGTTTGGATTGCTATGGTAGTATTGAGGCTCTGACCCCATATATAGTCTATTTTTTGAGGTGGTTATGAAAAAATTTGAAATTTTAGGAACAGGCTGTTCAAAGTGTACCACACTTCAGCATTTAACCGAGCAGGCAGCAAAGGAATTAGGTATACCGTACCAATTGAATAAGGTAACCGATATTAAACAAATAATGAGCTATGGTGTGATGATAACGCCAGCTCTTGTTGTTGATGGTCAGGTTAAGATTGCTGGCAAAGTCCCCTCTATTGAAGAGATTAAAAAGTTAATCCAATAAATAGATTTATTTTTTTAATGGTTGTACCTACAAGGGGGCTTGCAGAATATAAGTAAAGAGGTGAATTTATGGCTGATGGGGTAGCTAAAAAGCTTTCGTTTGTTGACAGATTTTTAACTCTGTGGATTTTTTTTGCAATTGGGGCAGGGGTAGCAATAGGCTATTTTTTACCAGAAATTAAAACATTTATATATTCACTTCAGTCGGGTACTACCAACATTCCTATCGCAATTGGTTTGATACTTATGATGTATCCACCACTTGCAAAAGTAAAATATGAAGAAATGGGAAAAATATTCCAGAATAAGAGATTGCTTGGAATATCATTGCTTCTGAACTGGGTTGTTGGTCCAATTGTTATGTTTGGCCTGGCCGTTATTCTTTTAAGGGGATATCCGGAATATATGGTTGGAGTTATTCTTGTAGGGCTTGCTAGATGTATTGCCATGGTAATAGTATGGAATGAATTAGCAGGTGGTGACAGGGAATTGGCAGTTGGTTTAGTTGCATTTAATGCTGTATTTCAGGTATTGTTTTATGCAGTGTATATCTATTTATTTATAACACTGGCTTTGAATTGGTTTGGTCTTGCTGAAGGACTTGATATTTCTATATCAATATCTGAATCTGCTAAAACAGTTTTTATCTATTTAGGAATACCGTTTTTAGCAGGTGTTGCTACGCGTTTTGGTTTAATATCTTATATGGGTAAACAGTGGTATGAAGCAAAATTTATACCCAGGATAAGTCCGCTAACACTGATTGCATTACTTTTTACAATTATTGTAATGTTTTCTATGCAAGGGAATAAAATCATTGAACGTCCACAGGATGTTGTCATTGCAGCATTACCAATGCTGTTATATTTTGTTTTGATGTGGTTTGTTACATTTTATATTATCAAAAAAATTACGGGAGATTATTCAAAAACTGCAGCAGTAGCTTTTACCGCTGGTTCAAATGATTTTGAGTTAGCTATAGCTGTTGCTATTGCAATTTTTGGAATTAACTCAGGGCAGGCATTTGCAACTGTTATTGGTCCTCTGGTTGAGGTTCCGGTATTAATTGGACTTGTAGATGTTGCCCTGGTGTTTAAGAAACGATATTTTTAATTAAGAATTTGCGTGTTTTACTTTGAACTTTTACGAGATTTACAAAACTGGTAGTAAGTATATATAAAAATATTGTATAACAAAAATTAACAAAAAATTTATACTACTGTTTCTGTAGTTGTGATAACAATGGTGATATGCCATGATATAAAAATCTTTTTTAAAAAGGTTGTTATGAATAAAAAAATTTCCATTTTATTTCTGTGTACCGGAAACTCCTGCCGTAGTCAGATGGCAGAAGGTTTTGCCAATGCATTACGCGGTGATATCATTGAAGCATATTCGGCAGGGATTGAACCCAAAACAGTTGACCCTTTGGCAATAAAAGTTATGAAAGAAGCAGGTGTTGATATTTCACATCATGTGTCAAAGCATGTTAATGAGTTAATCAATAATCAGTTTGATTTTGTTATAACGGTTTGTGGGCACGCATACGAAAATTGTCCGGTGTTTCCTGGTAAAACAAAAGTGATGCACAGAGGATTTGAAGATCCACCTCAACTGGCAGGGGAAGCAAAAACACAGGAGGAAGCATTGTATCATTACAGAAAAGTACGCGATCAGATCAAAGCATTTATACTGGAATTGCCCGAATGGCTTGATAAAGAAAAAACAGAATTTATAATGAGCTGATATTATATATCAACAACTATTACACATATATCATCGTTAATATAATTGTTCCCATGCTGACTGGTAAGATGCCTGTCAATTTCGTTTAACATATCGGCAGATGATAGCAGGTGGTATTGCTGTAATAATTGAAAGAATACACCTGTATCAAAATTGGATGGATTCCCTGCATTATATAGTTCAATAATACCATCGGTATATAATACTAATTTTGAACCTTGCTGCAACTGTATTGTTGAATAAGAAAAATTTTTGCTATATTTTATTAATTTTCTTTTTTTTATAATCCCTAATGGGAAAGGTTTTCCTGTTTTTTCCAGTTCATGTATGTTGCCATCTTTCCCAACTATTATTGGTGCATAATGAGCTGCATTGCTGTATATTAATTCTTTTTTATTAAAGTCAATGATACAATATAATGCTGTTACAAAATTTTGGCCAATATTCCCTGTTAAATATTCATTAAGATAGTACATCAATTTTTGTGGATTTTCATGATATTTTTTGCCAACTACTAAATAGTGTTTTAGTGTCGCAGTAATAAATGCAGAAGATACCCCATGCCCTGTTACATCACTGATAAATATGCCAATCCTGTCTTTCTTTTTATCAAGTGGTATAAAGTCATAAAAATCACCGCCTAAATTATGATATGGATGATAGTATACTGAAATAGATGGTACCGGAGGTTTAAGCGGCATGATTAATCTATGCAGGTATGATGCGAAGGCTAATTCTTTTTCCATGGTATCTTTATATTGATTGAGTTCATCCTCATTTTGTTCTACAGTAAACCGCAATGCAAATTCTCTGGAATTCATACTTTCAAATACGTAAGCTAATAAACTTAAAAAAAGAGTTGTGGCAATAGGATTGGAAAGTGCTGATAACTCCAAAGATGTTAATTGTTTATTGAATGATAGAGATATCAGGAAAAGCACTAAAGAAACAGTGTATACTATTGGTAAAAATCTTCTTGCACCTGATGCTATTAAAAATAGCACTATAAATACTGTTTGAATGCCTGTAGATACATTTGATAAAAATGTTTCAGGATAGAGAGGGTTGGTAAATATGCGATATGCAATACCCAGTATCATTATAATCCCTGATAATAAAAGTAAGGTATATAGCGGAATAACATAGTGTACATGCCTTTTTAGTAAAGAAAGCGTTAGCAAAAAGTAGACTATACATAGCATTATTGGAATGAATCTGTACCAGAAGGTAAAATAAAAATGCAGAATATAAATATCCTGATAAAGAAACAGCGCAATAACAACAGCAGTAAGTGGAGTAATAATCTTGCTTACCTTAAGTGTTTGTATACCTTGATCATGGTTATAATATCGTTTTACATCATTATGCGGCATATAGTTAACATTAATAGATACCTGTAAAAATTATTTTTAACTCACCAGCCATTATCAAAAAAATTTTTTACCACCATTGCATTCAATCATGGTATGATAATTAAAGTTGGTTAAGTCAATACGTATTTATTATGATCATTTCTTAACAATATATCATTAATTCTTGCCAAAACAAGTAATGTATAACTATATAGCTAAATTAATATAACTATTTTTTGTCAGATTAATATCTTGACACCAAAAAACATGTATGTTTGTATTACATTTAATTGGGACTGTGGGAAAAATCTACTTCACTTAAATATAAAAACAGGAGGTGCGTATGCCGCTGAATGAGACGTGTATTGGCAAAAAATATAAATCAGATCCTATTAAAATTTCACAGCATGAAAGTATCTATTATGCCCTTGCTTATAATGAGGACAATGATGCATACTTTGATAACAGAAGGCAGGGTGGTATTATAGCTCCTCCGATGTATGCTGTTTTTTATGCCGCTGGTCCAACCGCACAACTAATGTTTGATGCTGAGATTGGGATAAACATGATGTTTGTTGTACATTACAGTCAATATTTTGAATGGATAAAAGCGGTTAAGCCCGGCGATGAGGTTACCTCCGAGGGAACTATCACCCATATTACGGTAAAAGAAAAAGGAAGCATTTTAGGCTGGGAGACAGTTACTAAAAATCAGCATGATGACATTGTAGTAAGGGCACAGTGGGAATTTTTTGACAGAAGTGCAGGAAGTGGAAAACCTGATGGAAAGGCTGAAGAGGGTAAAATACCTTCACAATTTATTTTTGACGATGCCATGAGGGTAAGGAATGGCCAGACCTATATCTATGCTGAACCTTCCGGAGACCATAACCCTATCCATGTTGATGATGACTTTGCAAAAAAGGTTGGGTTGCCGGGGATTATTTTGCAGGGGCTATGTACCATGGCATTTGCTCATAAGATGGCAGTGGATCATCTTACACCGGATAGAGATCCTTTAAAAGTTAAGGAATTGTATGTGCGTTTTGCCCGACCGGTATTGCCCGGCCAAGTTCTTACGTTTAAAGGGTACACAATGGAAAAGCTTGCAGAAAAAACAAAATATGGAATCGTAGCGTTAAATGATAGTGGCAAGGATGTACTGCGCAATGGATGGTGTACTGTTGCCTGAAATATTATTAATGAGCAGGAGGGTAGTATGAGTATTAAGCTTGATGGCAAAGTTGCTGTTGTTACGGGTGCAGGTTCAGGGATTGGGCGAACCTATGCCTTAGAGTTTGCACGACGTGGTGCAATGGTGGTTGTCAATGATTTAGGCAGTTTGCGTGATGGATCAGGTGCAAACCATAGTGCTGCTGATGCTGTTGTGGAGGAAATAAAAAAAGCTGGGGGCAAGGCAGTAGCTAATTATGATTCTGTTGCAACTGTGCAGGGTGGTGAAAACATTATTAAAACTGCAATGGATGCTTTTGGACGGGTGGACATTGTAGTAAACAATGCTGGCATTTTACGTGATAAAACGTTTGTCAAGATGACCGAAGATGAATGGGATATTGTAGTGTCGGTGCATCTGCGTGGAGCATTTTGTGTTACTGCACCGGCGTTTAAGATAATGCGTGAGCAGGGTTGGGGCAGAATCATCTTTACTGCTTCAGGAGCCGGTTTATACGGCAATTTTGGGCAAACAAACTATGCATCAGCAAAGATGGGACTTGTTGGATTGATGAATGCATTGAAATTAGAAGGTGCAAAGTACAATATATTGGTTAACACGATAGTTCCGGTGGCAGCGTCCCGCATGACAGAAGATGTATTGCCTAAAGAGATTTTTGAAAAATTAAAACCGGAATTTGTAACACCGCTGGTGATGTATCTATGTTCAGATGAATGTAAGGATACAGGGATGCTTATTAACTGTGGTGGCGGTTGGTATAGCCGTGCTGCAATTGTTTGTGCCAGTGGCACTATTATACAGGGTAAAGATGAAATAACAGCAGAGGATATCATGGCGCAGTGGAGTAAGATAACCGATTTAAGTGATGCAAAACCATTGAATAACATTGGAGAAACCTTTGCATACATGGCACCATTACTTAAGTAAGTGAAAAAATTTTGCTCACATGGTTCTAAACCCTGAAACTATAAATCTACCATAATAAAAACAATGCAGGGGGTCAGGATAATGTATAAAAAATATTTTAATGGGGGGCTTTTTCAATGATTGGGATTGTTTCGTATGGGGGATACATCCCTTTAAGAAGATTATCCAGGATGCAGGTTGTACAGCAGATGGCATGGTATAATTCTTTGCTATACTCACTGATGACTGGTGAACGGTCAGTTGCAAACTGGGACGAAGATGCAATTACTATGGCTGTGGCAGCAGCAGTTGATGCACTGCAAAATGTTGAACAAAAAAGTATTGATGCTGTTTATGCAGCTTCAACATCGTTTCCATTTGACGACAGACAGAATGCCGCAGTTATTGCAGAAGCACTCAATTGCAGGAACAATGTGCGAACCGTTGATATGGCTGGTTCATTAAAAGCAGGCGTTTCGGCAGTTGTTGCTGCGCTGGATGCTGTAGAATCTGATTCGGCTAACAAGGTTATGGTTACTGCTGGTGAAAGACGGTTTACCAGAGCAGCATCAACATTGGAGCTTATGTATGGTGATGGCGCTGCAGCCCTGGTAGTGGGACGTGAAAATGTTATAGCAGAATGTATTGGTTCATATTCGTATCATGAAGATTTTGTTGATCATTACCGCGGTGCCGATAAACGCTTTGATTATCAATGGGAGGAACGTTTTATACGCGATGAGGGATTTGGGCGTATCATCCCTACCGCAATAAAGCTGTTTTGCGATAACTATCACACAGATATAAATGAGTTTGCCTGTGTTATTTATCCCTGTCCATTTGCGCGGGAACATGCAGGTATTGCAAAAAAAATTAAATCGGCACATGTTTATACTAACCTGCACGATGGGGTTGGTGATACAGGTGTGGCACATCCGCTGGTGATGCTTTGCCATGCGCTTGATAGTGCAAAACCTGGCGATAAAATACTTGTTGTTGGTTTTGGACAGGGTTGTGAGATAGTTGCCTTTAAGGTAACTGATGCAATTGAAAGTTTTAAGCGTCCCAGAGGGATTACCCGGAGCATTGCAAATAAGAAAGATATTCCGTATCCAAAATATTTAAAGTTTAGGGAATTAATTAACGCGGATACAAGTATACGAGCTGAAGCTGTTCCCAATACATCCCTTACTGCATTATGGCGTCACCGAAAGATGCTGAATGGTTTTGTGGGGTATAAATGTAAGGCATGTGGTACACCGCAGTTTCCTCCTTATCCTATTTGTGTTAATCCTGCATGTAACAAATCAGGTGCCATGGATGATTATGTATTTTCGGATAAAATGGGCACAGTGCTTATGTATACTGGTGATATGCTTGCAGCATCTGTTGAACCACCGGCACTGTATGGGCTTGTTGAGTTTGATGGTGGTGGCCGAACGCTTCTTGATTTTACAGACTGTGAGCTCGAGAAACTTAATGTGGGTACAAAAGTAGCTATGTCGTTTCGTATCCATAGACAGGACAGCATGCGAGGCTTTACCGGATATTTCTGGAAAGCGGTACCAATAATGGAGTAAGGAGGAATATATGGCTACTGGAATAAAAGATAAAGTTGCAATAATTGGAATGGGGTGCACAAAATTTGGCGAGCGCTGGGATGCTGATGCAAATACCCTTATGGTTGAAGCATACAATGAAGCAATTGCTGATGCAGGTATTGAACCCGGAGAGATACAGGCAGCATGGGTTGCAACCTGTTTTGATGAGATCAATGTTGGTAAAAGTGCATTAGCTGCCTCAATTGCGCTGCGGTTGCCCAACATTGCAGTTACACGGGTTGAAAATTTTTGTGCAAGCGGTACCGAAGCATTTCGTGGTGCTGTGTATGCTGTTGCCTCGGGTGCGTATGATATTGTGCTGGCAATTGGCTGTGAAAAGCTCAAAGATATTGGCTATGGCGGCTTGCCCGAATTTAGCCAGGCTCTGGGAATTCTTAATGGACTATGGTTTCCCAATGTTACGGCACCAGGTTGCTTTGCTATGCTGGCAGGCGGTTATGCAGCAAAGTATGGTTTAAAGATGGAAGATGTTAAAAGGGCAATGGCTCACATCTCGGTTAAAAGTCATGCTAATGGAGCTCTGAATCCAAAAGCTCATCTGCAGCGTCCGGTAACGGAAGAGCAGGTACTGCAATCGCCAATGATTGCCTATCCTCTGGG
>DAOLVF010000010.1:0-31376 GCA_035420565.1 Spirochaetota bacterium
GCATCATAAGTGCTGATTCGCTTGCCATGCGCAGCACTCGTAATCCCATTGATAGTCGTATACCATTGGGTTATCGCATTACCATCATCTATAAGGATGCTTCGGGTAATATGCTTGAACGCAGTATATTGCCACAACGATATTTTATAATTGGGAAAAATAATTATATACAGGCATATTGCTATCTGCGGAATGAGATACGATATTTTAACACTGCACGTATTGTGGCTGTGCATTAGATTGTAAGTAACTATCGCCCGGCAATGTATTAATTTTTTTATAGATAGCCGCTGTAAATACTCGTTGTTAAATTAAATATTACCATTTCTTCGATAACGAAAATTTAAAATTAAATTGGGACTCTTGATTTGAAAATAAATAGTCTTTACCCCACCACAGAGCAAATTCAAACTGCTCAAAGAAGATGTAGTGAAAACTTAAACCGTAGGCAATACCAAACTGATTGCCTGATAAAATATGTTTACCTTTAAACAGTGTTATGTCATTGTATACACCCATATAAACAAAATCACGGTATACTGAAACCTGATATTCACCCGATGTTCGTGCAATATGTGTTGAGTAATAGTCCTTAGTCATGAAGCCTTTAAATGTTTTTGAAGATACAGGTTCCTCATAGTAAAAGGGCACATTGTTGTTAGTGTATCGGTAATCCATCTGTAAAAGAAATAGATCGTAGTTTGCAAATTCAAATTGAAATAGTGCATCGATAGTAACCATATAAAAATGAGTATCGCTGCTATAACGCCTGAGAGTTAATCTTAATTTTCTTTTAGTGGTTTGTTTCAATGAAAAGGGGATGAGGTCTAAATTTGCTTCAATACCAATGAATTGCCAAACCTGTGTTTTTTTGTTTATATCGGGTTGTACTTCATCAGAATCCGGGTCTTCTTTTACTTTGAAGATAAAAACTTTTTCTACACCATAACCGGGATATACCTTCAAACGTTCAATAGGGATGAAGCCTGGCTCAATGAGCCCGCTCATCATGATATAGTTGTACTGGTCAAGCCCTAAATCTTTACGCCCTGTTTTTGAGTGATATATTTTTGATGAAATTTGGGGGATAAAGAGATCCCTGAAATATGGCTTAAAATTATACATGGACTTAATTTCATTAAATGTATTGCTTGGTGGTGAAGAAAAATTGCCATTGATGCCATACATAAAACCGGTTCTAAACCCTACTTTAAAGGCATCATGTTTTTGAAACACATCATTGTGAGTATACTGTATGTATGGGATAAGCCCACGCCGCAAACTTGTATCAAATCCCCAGCGTATACCTCCAATTTCTTCAGCGGTATAAGGGATAACCGTGAGTATCAAATCATAGCGCGGGTCAGGAGTAATGGGAATAACAGGTATCATTGGCAACTTGTTAGTATTAAATGGTTCTCGTAACCTGTCAATCTGGAATAGGGAATTTGAATAATCCCGTGAAGGTTGTATGGTTACTACAATGTCTTTAATTGCATATTTCTTTTTTAGATGAGTAAGCTGCATTTCAACCGTTGGCTTATGATAAATACGATGGGGAAGGTTAAAATCATATTGGATGCGTAATGTATCCAGGGTATTTAAACGTTTAAAAATGATGCGGTTCAGGCGTCCTTCATCAACATAGAGGATTATAGAAGTAGGGGTTTCCTTTTCTAACTGTACAGTTGCTAATGTATAGCCAATATCATTATAAAATTTCGTAATCTTCTGGGCAATGGCTTCAAAAGTAAATCTGCTGGCAGGGATGGTATCGATATTGGCAGCACGAATAACATATTCCTGATTAAATATCACCAGACCTTTTAAGGTGACAGTTTTTGGCAGAGCAAATACGCAGGCAGGGAAAAATACAATAATAACTATCAGTTTAAAACGCCATTTATTGTCCACAGTATAGATTTTTTAAGGTTGAGATTAGCTTTAAAATACGTTCATCTTTAATAGAGTAATACATAAAGTTTGCTTCTTTACGCCTATGAATGATGTGCATCTTTCTAAGAATGGTAAGATGCTGGGAAATATTGGAGATAGTTGATCCAAATTCTTTTTCTATTTCGCCAACGGTTTTTTCGCCGTCCATTAAAAAACATAGAACTTTAAGCCGTATGGGATGGGCAATTGATTTTAAAAGCTCACTGGTAAATCCAACCTGTTCTTCAGAAAACAGCATGCATAATTCCTCCACGCAAATGATATAATGCCATTAATGTCACAATAGTAAACAAGCTTTTAAGTTCTTAATTAAACAATAATTTTACTATATAGTCACAAAGTAGCAATGAAAGAATAATTGTCAATATTTTTTATGCTTGTATACTATTTCTCTGGCTATTGCTAATCAATTTGGTTTGATAGGGTATAGCTATAGTATGTTCAGCAGGTAAAATCCTGATATACTATCGCCATCCTTTGCTTTATAGCCTTTTAAAAATGGTGGAGCGTATACCATTAACGATAGGTATCCTGACTGTGCCCGCACGGCGAAAATAAAAACTTCAATAAAAAACACCTCAATTATTGTTTCAACTATATCCAGTGTAGGAAACCAGCAAAAACAACAAGCATGACAGCATTGACAACAAACATGCTGCCAATCACCATTTTCTGCACCTTTAGCTGCCAGTCATAGCAATATAATGACACTACCCAGAATGGTATATATACTGTTATGAAAACGGGCAACGCTCCCCACCATGGATATACCCATACAAAGCACGGCGTTTTAACAAGAAATATCTCAAAGATTGAGAAGAATGCTGCATTGACAATTGCAATGAATAAACGATTGTTGATACCCAAAATTTTTGCTCTGGGATCTTTTGGTAATACCTTGCTGAAGATAAGCCCTGCTATTGAAAACATAAAGCTCAGTTCAACGCCAACACCAATAAGAAGTAAAAACGCTGTGCCGGTGGGGACTGTCCAGAGCGCATGCCCGGAAAAATGCTGTATCAGTGCATTGATGATCTCAACAAACCAGTGAACCATATACAGCGAAAGCCCTGCAGCAATGCCTTGCCAGTTTTTATTCTGAATTTCGGTAAAATAGACATATACTACCAATGCCAGCAGGGTGATGACATACCATTGAAATGGATCGCCGCTTCGTAAAATAGCTAATGCTTGCTGTGTAGCCTCCGGGTTGTGCAGTTCCATAGTTTCACCTCACTTATTAACGATGTATCACGTTCTTTTAGTATAACGAATATAGTTTATGAAGTATTGTAAAAAAATGTAAAGGCATTTTTGCGATAGTTACTGTGAAATATATACATGCTAAAAAGCTGTGCCCCTTGTATGTATTACAGTGGTATATGTTCTCTTGGACGAGTTTGCACAAGCTCAATTGCCTGTGCTGGACAATGCGATGCACATAATCCGCAACCAATACATAATTCAGTATCAATGGTAGCGATGTCATCTATGCTGATAGCATGTACCGGACAAACCGTTGTGCAAACGTCACATGAGTTGCAGTTGTTTTCATTAACCTGCGCCATAAATCTGCTTTTTGCAACTACACCCATTGTTGCCCTGTTCCCGGCAAAGCGCAACATTTCACAACAGCATGAACAGCAATTGCAGATTGCATTGCCAAAGCCTTTGTTTTCGGTCATGTGCACAAGCCCCTCTTTTTCAGACAGCTTTAATATATCACGGGCTTCTTCTTTAGTAATTTTTCTACCGGTGCCTCGTTCTAATGAGTATTGAGCACCATTGTTAATCTGTATACAGACATTCAACGGTTTGCTGCAATTGCCATGTGACAATTTGCAAACACAATCAACAACCGCTATCTCATTTGCCTGCTCAATAATGCTATATGCGTCTTCATAGATTAAAACCTCACTGCGCGGTTTAAGCGTTGCATTGATAGGGATAACTCGCATAAACGAAGGTATGCCAACTCTGGTGACAACCTCCAGTAGTGGAGGATACTCAGTATCCATAAACTGGACCCACAAATTTTTAAAGTCAGATGGAGCATTTTTCCATAACAGTGAGGCATCATGAAATTGAACAATATGTTTAGGAGGGCGGTATTCAACTGCATCAGGTTTTGCTTTTTTAAATACGGCGCCGCGCTTAAAAAGTTCCTCAAGAATTTGTGTAGCTTTATCCATGGGTATATGAAAGTTCTCAGCAATGGTCGTTGCATTGGCAGGTAAAAATGCTATTATCTGCGCTTCTAATTCATTTGCTATACATTTCCATATCTGTGGCAATAGTGTAGAATTTTCAAACATAAGCCGTTTCGATAGTTCTTTATATACATCGTCAGGCATAACATACCCTCCAAAAATAGAAATAGTAACCTCACCCCTTGCCCTTTGTAAGGCGAGGAGAGGATTGTTCCCGAAAATAGAATTACACCACACCGTCATTCCGGACCTGATCTGGAATCTCTTTTTCACCATGAGATCCTGAATCGGACTTCAGAACGGCAGCAGTGATAGGTTTACAACCCATTTCATCTGCTGTGCTTCAGTCAATGTGAGATAGATTATTAGTATAAAACTATAAATCCGGAATTTTAAGAAAACGTTGCTCCATATTTCAATTAAGGGTAAATGTTATATTACAAATACTTTATGTCAATTATTTTTATTGTGGGCGATAGGTATTGGCAATCCACCGATAAACATACTTGACTAAATTCATGTAATCTGCTATGCAATTGTTGAATCTATCAAACCATTGTATAAACGAGTGAACGTGGTATGGTAACCTTTGAGGATGCAAAAACAGTAGCAACAGAAATTGTTAATTTAGTAAACCCACTGTCGATAGTGGTATTTGGCTCTGTTGCGCGTGAAGGAAGAGGTCAGGATTTAGATTTATTTATAGTTGTTGATGATGGCGTATCATCAAAAGCAACAGTTGCCATATTGCAAAAAAAACTAAAGCACTATTATCAAAAATTTGCAATTGATGAATTTGTTGTAAACCAATCAGTCCTGCAAGAGTATTATAATAAGGGCAGCTATTTTGTAAAGCTCATTATAAAAGAAGGAAGGAGCCTGTATATGAAAGAAGCAATTGTCCAGTGGATGAAGCAGGCAGAAGAAGAGTTGAATGTTTCATTATATCTTCTACAGGGTAAGTTTTATAAAGGCTCATGTTATCACGCACAACAAGCAATTGAAAAAGCTATTAAAGCACTTCTTTTGAATAAGGGGTGGGATCTAGAAAAGATTCACAATGTTAACCGTCTCATGGCTTTATGCAACGATTATACCATACACATTTCGCTTTCTGATGATGATATTGTTTTTATTGATAGCATTTATAAGGGAAGATATCCCGCTGATATTGGTTTGTTGCCTTTAGGAGAGCCTGACGAACATGATGCTGCACGAGCTACTACTATTGCAACACAGATTGTCAATGAAATGAATGAGTATATAAAACAAAAATAATGAAACATGCTATCGTTATTTTACTGCTTACCGTGAGTATCTCTGTACAAGCACAGATGCCCGATTGGGCTATGATGAAAGACAGAGAAGGAAATACCTATTATTTTGACAAAAGTGGGAAAATTTATACCGATGAAAATATTGAACCGGCCTATAAAGCTGTTGCAAACGATGAACTGGAATACTATACATCAAAAGTAAAAACACTGTGGAAAGCAGGTTACAGAAAGCAGGCATTGACGATAGCTAAATCAATCATGGCATTGCAGGAAACCTCACAGCATGTTATCAATGGGAAAAAAGACATTGCAGCATTTTTGCGTGAAAATCAGATGAAGCATGGCAATCGTTTTGTTGACATTAGCAGGGAGGCATGGTTATATTTAACAAGGGAAGGTAACCGTATGTATCTATTTAATGATAAAGTGCCCTATATTGTATCGATTGCAGGGAATGCAGAGGTTATTTCAGCGAAATCACTGGATTCATTGCAGTACTCCCAAACAGTATTGAGGACGGGTATACGTTTTACTCAAACAAAAGGGTTTGATGCCATTATGACAATAGCGGCCGAGAGCTTTGCAGGTACCATCGAATCCATTACTGTATTGCAACAACATTGGAAAAATGTTGCATTGGATACATTTCAACGTACACTGATTAAGAGTAACGACAGCATGGCTCTGTATTCATTTATTACCGGTGATGCATTGCAACTGGTAGGATTAGAGCTTTTAATAATAAAAGAAAACAGAGGGTATATGGTCAGGATTTTTACTACACAAGAACGGTTTAACCAATATAAAGGTGAAATATCAGCAATCATTGACGGATTTTCTACTCCTTAATATGGGCTTTATATATCATTGCTGATTCGGTACAGTTATCTCTATGTTTACAGTATTGGCAGTCCTTCCATATCTTATGAGGCAATGTGTTTTTTTCAACCTCTGTGAATCCTGTTTTTTTAAAAAAGGCAGGATTATAGGTTAAACAAAAAATAACTGCTTCTTTACTTTGCTGTACAATATCATTGATGGCATACTCAACTAACTGTTTTCCAATTCCATGATGGTGATATCGTCCATTGACAGCTAATGAACGAATCTCATAAAGTTTGTTGTTATATTTATAAAATGATATAACGCCTACAAGCTTTTTTGGTGTTACGGCAACTGAAAAGGTAGAAAGATTGTTTGCAATATCATCAGTATTTCGTGGGAGTAGTATTCCTTGTTTTACATACGGTGAAAGGATATTCAGGATATTGTTGATATCGTTGTTGTTTGCTTTTCGTATGGTGAAGTTCATGTAAGTTTAGCGTTTTATTATAATGGCATTTTTAAAATTGCCATTTTCTTGCTGCCCCATTATAATTTTCAAGGATTTTTTTGCATCATCAATTGTTTTATATGGACCAGCAAAAATATGATAGTGTTCTTTATTTTTTGCTATAATGATGCGCTGTCCTGTTTTACTTAAGAGAGCAGCTAATTGTGTAGCTTCGTTTTTATTAAATGTATTTCCTATCTTTATTGCAAACGGGTACTCTATTTTTGAAAATTGAGGTTTTTGTTGTGGTGCCATTATTGTTTTTGCTTTTTGTGCTGCGTTGCTCAAAGCTATTTTTGTTTGGGGGTCAATTATTGTTCTGGTATTTCCTGTAGCAAACTTAATGCCAACAACAATCCCTGCTGTAAATGAAATAATGATTAATGCAATGATAGCAGCCAGCATACGGTGTGCATTTCTTTGTGAATGGGTATGGGGTATCGTATTTTGTGCAATAGTGTAATGTTGTAAATCCTGTGTTACAAAATCATTATAATGACTTTTATTGTTTTGGTAGAAATCAAAATTTTGCATAATTCCAAAACCTTTATGTGTTAAGATTCAATGACGTGTAGTATTATTTTTATCGTCATTCATGAAATAGTGTATTAAGAAATTAATTTGGGCAGGGATTTCAATTGTTCAATTTCCTGACGGGTTAAAATTCTGTATTTTCCTTCTGGAAGGTTACCCAGTGCAATGGGTCCGTATTGTATGCGGGTTAAGGATACAATTTCATAACCAAACATGGTAAACATAAGGCGTACCTGACGCTTTTTCCCTTCGGTGATGGTTATGGTAACCGCAGTCCATTCATCATTCAGTGGTTTAATAATTGCAGGTAATGTTATTGATCCATACAGCTCTATGCCATGTTCAATAGAATATTTATGATCATCCCGTAGTGGTTTGTCTAATAGTACTTCGTAGGTTTTAGGTATCTTGAACCGTGGATGAGTTAATCTATAGGCTAAATCGCCATCATTGGTAAATAAAAGCAATCCTTCAGTATCTTTATCCAGCCTTCCAACGGGGAAAATCCCCAATTCTTTCAAGCGCTGTGGTATCAAATCAAATACCGTTGAACGGCTGCGTTCATCGTTTGCAGAGGTAATAAATCCTTTGGGTTTGTTTACAATAAGATAGTGAAAACTTTGTACAGGAGTAAGCACCTGTTTTTTATACATAACGATATCAGCAGCACTATCTACCTGATACGATAGATCGCGCATGACAGTACCGTTAACTGTTATAAGCCCACCCGTTATCAAATCCTCTGTTTTTCTGCGGGATCCCAATCCACAAAGTGAGAGGAATTTATTGATTCGTATCCGTTGCTGTATCATCGGGTGTCGCTCCTTCCGGTGAGTTGGGAACTTTCGATTCGGGTTCAATATCAGACATGGAATCTTTGAATTCAGCAATCTTTTTAAATTCAATGCCAGGATCGTTTATTGCATCGGTAAGCTTGTAGGCATTACCTCGCTTTGCAAAGTATAGATTTTTTCCAAAACTGGTACTGTCTAAAAAAACTATTTCGCTAGTTCTGAAATTAAGTGAATAGCTTCCTTCAATGCCATTGCTCCCTTTTCTATATGATTTATAACTTCCATCGGGATACAACTCAAGTGCATGCTCGGTGAAATCACCGCTTTTGTTGACACTCCACCACTTGCCAGCTATTTCCCTGCGAACGGTGTCGGCTTCTTTTTTCCATAAGGTGTCAACATATCGTTCTATAGCTGCTTCCGAAGCATCTATCTGCAAGGCTAACGAGCTCCCAAATACCCAGCCCCGTATAGTATTGGGTAACATGACCTTATACCAATAATCTATCTGCCCACCAACCCATTGTTTTTCTTTTGAAACATCGGTTACAGTTACTATTGTCCCCTTGTCAACGGTGCTGACGCGTGAAGAAAAAATATAGGGGTCGATACGTACCGATGTATTGTCATTGATGATGACAGCCTTTGATAGTTTTGCTGTGTACTTCAACTCTTCGCCAGATTTGCTGCATTGTACCAGAAAAAATGATGCTGCAATAACGCAGATAATCAACCTTACTTTCATTGGGATTCCTCTGATTAAATACTTTTACCATATTTTGGGCGATAGTTTATGGGTAACTATCGCCACTATGATGATTACAAAACAACGATAATGATATAGGTCATGGCATGTTATTTCGTCAATAACGTTTTATGGTGGACACAAAGAAAAACCGCTTTTTCCCTGTACACAACCATGGTAGTGCAGGGATAGTGCTATTGGGAGCTCATACGGCTGTTAAAAAATTAAAGTTTGTACGCTCATTATAGAAAAAAATTGCAAAAAAGTATTTAAGGAAATTAGCTTGACGCAGTGCATTATTACATATCATGTGCCTAATTATAATAAGTAATTTCATTATAATGAAAATGGTTGCACTATAATGAAAATGAGTGATCTTTTTGAAGGACGTATTGCTACATGGTCAAATCTGATCTCCTTGCTGCGTGTGGTAGTATCGCCAGTTGTCGGGATATTGTTATACTATGAAAAGGCTACTGCTGACACAGTATACTGCTCAATTGCAGTTACAGTGTATGTATTGATAGCTCTATCTGACATTGTAGATGGATATCTTGCACGCTATTTGCATCAGGTTTCCCGCATTGGACAATTTCTTGATCCCATTGCCGATAAATTGACTATATTCATACTTTCGCTTATACTGTATATTTTTAAGGGTTTTCCATTGTGGTTGGTCATTGTCATAGTAGTCAGGGATATAGGCCATATTGCTGCTGGAGCTATTCTTTTCTGTACCCATGATATTCAGGTGCGCCCCAGCAATGCCGGGAAGTGTATGATTTTTATTTTGGGGATGACGGGTTTTATCTATATTATTAACCTGTCATATTCAGTCATGGGGATAAGCGTAAAGCACATCTTTGTAGCACTTACCACTGCGCTTATTGTTCTATCAACGGTTGTTCACTGGAACATATATTCTAAAATTTACTTTACAAGCAAAAGTGTTTCCTCTAAATAAACAGAATGCTTTTTTATAACAAAAATCTATCCCGCCATTGTTATAGTATCATCATGTTACTTACTGTATGTTTACTCCCTTTGTTTCCCCAGGATAGCATTGTCATACCGGTAAAAATTATAAACAGCAACACATATGTTTCTGAATATGACATACGAACGATACTTCCCCTGCAATCTACATTTGATATTGTGTTACAACGGGGAAGGATTGTCAATAAAGAGAGGTATGCACTGTATCATGTTGGTCTGGCGATAGCTCTGGTGAATGATTCTCTGGTAAGGAGTGACTATCCTGTTATGAGGCGGCATGGTGAGGTAATGATTCCGCTGGAGATTGCCTTCACCATGCTGACAGCTTTGCTTCCCGAGTATGAAGTAGATATAAAAGACAATGCAATCACCCTCAAAAAGATACCTGAGTACGTAAAAGAAAAAGAAAAAAAAACACCCGTAACAAAAGTATCAAAGGATGCTATTGGTTTTATTGTGGTTGATGCAGGCCATGGAGGGAAGGACCCCGGTGCTATAGGTAAAGGTGGCATAAAAGAAAAGCACATAACGCTGCAGATTGCTAAAGAGGTAAAGCTGGTTTTGCAGCAAAGGTTACCCGGAATAGAGGTAATCTTGACCCGGACTACAGATAGATTTATAGAATTGGGTGAGAGGACAGAGATAGCAAATACAATGTTAAAAAAAGGTGTTAATGGGCTTTTTATAAGTATACATTGCAATGCAGCGGTGGTGAGTAAGATATCAGGTTTTGAGACATATTACCTTTCACAAAATCCTTCAAATGAAGAGGCACGTACAACCTCGGTGCTTGAAAACAACGTTATTATATTTGAAAATCCTGAAAAGCGCAAGCGATACGGTGATGTTGAGATGATTGAAGCGCTCATGATTACAACACAGATACAAAAAGAAAGTGCGATGCTTGCAGCATCAGTTCAGAGATATCTTGACAAAACAATACATGAATTTAAATCAAAAGGAGTAAAAAAAGCTGACTTCTTTGTACTGCGGGGGTGTCTTATGCCGTCCGTACTTGTTGAGGTGGGGTATATTACCAACCCAAAAGAAAAAAAATATTTAATAGATAAAAACTATCAAAAAAGGCTTGCACAGGGGATAACAGCAGGCATTGTTGCATTTATAAACGAATACAACAGGAATATAGCCAATTATTGAGGAATATAATGAGATTAGGTGTTAAAAATTTTATAACCAGACACAAGCTTGATACGTTGCCCGGTATACTAAAAATGAAACTGTTAACGTACTATCAAGCAATAGCAGCCGGAAGTAATAAACTTATGGATCTATGTTTATACTGGATTTGTAATCCACCGCTGGATACAAAAAAACGGTATAGAGCATTGCTTCTGGCAATAAGTGTTGTATGCATAGTTGACTACTGCGCAATTTCAGTTCTTGATGATAAAAATTTATTTGATATCTATCCATCATTGCCTGCGCTGGATACCCGAAAAACCATTGATATTTTTGTTGCTGATATTGATGCAAAATCAATATTAAAAGAAAATAGGAGGGTGTTACTTCCTCAGGATGATGAAGGCAAAGTTAACAGGCTTTTAAAGCTGGTAGCCGAAGGCTCTGAATTTGAGAATACCAGGGCGATAGCTCCTGTAGATATAATCCTGCGCCATATATGGTTTTATGATACCACCTGTATTATTGACTGTGAGCTGTCCACAATAGAAGGACATGTGCCCTCTATAGCTGATTCTTTCCAAGCGTTTACAAAAGCCTTAACCCAAACGATATGTCACAATGTGAAAGGTGTAACGAAAGTTGAAGTGCTTGAACATGGTATTTATGGAAAAAATCTCTGGTAATAGAAATAAGCCTGTATACGTGGTATCACGGCCATACACCTTCAAACACCTCTTCAGCAGGGCCTGCTAAATAGACGTGATTATCCTTATTATTCCACTCTATTGCAAGGTTGCCGCCTTTGAGATGTACTTTTAACCTTCTATCAGTTTTTTCTGTTAACACACCGGCAACGGTAACCGCTGATGCGCCTGTGCCGCAGGCTAACGTTTCGCCGCTTCCCCGCTCCCAGGTTCGCTGTATAACCTCTTTCCCGGTTACTATCTGTACAAATTCAACGTTGGTTCGTTTTGGGAACAATTCATGGTTCTCAATCATAGGACCATATTTTTCAACAGGGAAGTTTTTAACATCCTCCACATAGATGACAACATGAGGATTACCCATAGAGACAGCAGTAATGGAAAACTTTACGCCATCAACGTGAAGGTCTTCCTCTATTACGGTTCCGGGATTACCAATCATGGGTATCTTATCTCTTAATAGAATGGGTTCGCCCATATCTACGGTTACGGTGTGTACCTTTCCATTTTTTAAAGTACACCTGACCTGTTTTATTCCAGCTAACGTTTCAATGGCTATTGTTGTTTTTTTTGTTAAATTGTGATCGTACACATACTTGGCAAATCCACGGATGCCGTTTCCACACATCTCGGCTTCACTGCCATCTGCATTGAACATGCGCATGGTAAAATCAGCCTTATCTGATGGCAGTATCAAAATAAGTCCGTCAGAACCTACCCCGAAGTTACGGTTACTCATGGCTATAGCTAATTTTTTTGGATTTTTAACCGAGTGTTTTATTGCATTTATGTAGATATAATCATTGCCAATACCGTGTAATTTTGTAAATGGTATCATAGGTAACCTCTATATTCTATGCACTGTCATTGTAATAGATATAATACAAGGCGTTATGTGTCAAGAAAATGTTTAAATAGCGTGGCGATAGTTATTGGTAAATAAAAAAATAGTTGTTGCAATATTTAGTTGACTTACATTTCAGATATTTCCGTAACTGGTAACGATGAAATTAGAGTATTGAAAGGCATGCAACGATATAATTTAAACAACAGGAAGTTCAGTAAAAAGGGGTATGCAGGTACAGGCGGCTTTTTTACCCGAATAGTTCATTTTTTTGAAGATGTGCTGTATGCTCTTGAACTGCGATTTGGCAATATCCGCCCGATAATTATTGGGCTTATTGCTGGTGCCATTATTGCATTTTGTGCCATTCTTGTTATAGATTTTTATAAGGTACGAGCCCTGGCTCACTATACCCCCTATCAAACAACAAAGATTTATGATAAAAATAATGTTCTTGTAGCGGAGTTTTTCAAAGAAAAACGCGAGGTGGTACCACTTAAAAAAATTCCACCACATCTGATACAGGCATTTATTGCAATGGAGGATAACGAGTTTTATGATCATTTTGGTATCAATCCAAAGGGTATTGTGCGAGCGTTTTTTGTGAACATAGTTTCAGGGCGTGTAAAACAGGGTGGGAGCACCATTACGCAGCAGTTATCCAAGATATTGCTCACCTCGGGTGAGCGCTCTATCTATCGCAAGGTTAAGGAAGCTTTTATCTCTATTATGATTGAGATGTTCTATACTAAAGATGAGATTATGGAGATGTATCTCAATCAAATATTTTTAGGGCATGGTGCTTATGGCGTTGAGTCAGCGTCAAAATTTTATTTTGGCAAGCATGTCTGGGAGATCAATATTGCCGAAAGCTCCTTGCTTGCAACACTGCCTTCAGCTCCCAATATACTATCGCCCATACGAAATCCGCGTCTTTCAATGGAGCGTCACCGTATAGCATTAGCTAAAATGGTGGATATGGGTTTTATAACTGTTGCACAGGCAGAGAAGGCATACCTTGATTTCTGGCCTGATTATTTAGCATATATAAATGACCTGCCACCTACAATGACTACATGGTCATCACGTGTTAACAAGGCACCATGGTTTACTGAGCATATACGCCGTATTCTGGTTAATAAGTTTGGTGAAAAAGCAGTATACGAAGATGGGCTGGCTGTGTATACAACGGTTGATGTCGATAAACAACAATGTGCACAAAGTTTATTGAAAGATGCAGTGGAAAAACAAACTACTGTTTCGCGCGGGCTGGCATTTGATAATGAAGAGTATATCACCAATCGCTATGCTGATGAAGTCAATTTATTGACCATAATGTTTGGGTTGCCTGCTATAAAAAGTGCCGGTACAGCTCAAAAACGTACGTTTAACCGGTATATGAAGGATGGGCTGCTTCATGAGATGCAGATGATAAATCTTATTACCGGGCTTGATACTATTGATGATGTATTGCAACAGTATTTTTTAGGCAGTTATGATCAGAAAGAGTTTATGAACGTTGAGGGTTGTCTTGTCTCAATAAATCCAGGCAATGGCTATATTGAAGCGATGGTTGGCGGCAGTGATTTTACCAGCACCAATCAGCTTAACCGTGTTATGCAATCCATGCGTCAGGCTGGTTCTGCAATAAAGCCTCTTTTATATATAGCTGCTATTGATTCAAAAAAATTTACTGCAGCCACTACCATTATGGACTCGCCTATATTATATCTTGACATGGAAGGCGGCGATTGGATTCCTGAAAATTATGAAGGCGAATATTATGGGCTGGTTACTCTACGCAGGGCTTTATCCTTATCCATCAATGTTGTTTCGGTGCGTATAGCCGATACACTTGGTATTGATACCGTGCTCAACAATTATGCAAAACTTTTAAAGATTTCACGTAATGAGATGAAAAACCGCGTTCCCAGGAATTTTTCCATTGCATTGGGTTCTTTTGAGGTTTCACCGCTTGAGCTTGCCCGTGCCTATGCCATCATTGCAAATGGCGGCAAAAATGTTATTCCGTACTCCATACGCTATGTGCAGGATAAAACAGGGAAGATCATCTATAATCAGGAAGAGGAGATAATGGCAGAGCTGGCAGAGCAGGAAAAGGATGGCAGTATACAGATAGTTTCTCCTGATGCGGCACGGATAGTGGTAAGCCTGATGCAGAGTGTTATATCATCAGGTACGGGAAGAGGCGCTGCCATAGGCAGACCCGTTGCCGGCAAAACAGGTACTACCAGTAACTATCGAGACGCATGGTTTGTTGGGTTTACACCGCAGCTTGTAACAGGAATATGGATGGGATATGATGGCAGGGGATTATCGCTTGGGCCAGGACAATCGGGGGGTGCAGTTGTTGCTCCGGTGTGGGGACGGTATATGAGCTGTGCACTGCAAAAGGAACCGGTGCTTGATTTTGCGCCGTATGGCAATATTGCTGTAACAAAAGTGTGTGCTGAGTCAGGACTTTTGCCTTCCTATTATTGTAAAAAGGTGATAGATGAACTTTTTATACCAGGAACCGAACCGCAGGAAGAATGTGCAAAATGTGCAGGTGGGATTTCACTGCCAACAACCAAAATACCACATATCAATGTATCTGAAAAGCAAAAAGAGCAGATAATGAAAAAAATGAAAAGGAAGGATACCGAGGATATACTTGACTCAATAGAAAATACTTTGAAACAATAAAGGATTAAGGGATTGCTATGGATTTAAAAAATTTTTATATTGAAGCCCAGGATACAGCACTGTTTGTCATTGATGTACAGGATAGTTTATTTAACTCAATGGAATATGAAATGCGCAGGAAGGTGGCAAAGAATGTGGCAATCCTGATAGAGCTTGCAAAACAGTATAACCTCCCTATAGTTGTGACCGAGCAATATCGTAAAGGATTAGGTTCAACCATAAAAGAGGTTATGGATAAGCTGGAAGGAGTAGTTCCTTTTGATAAACTGACATTTGATTGTATGAAAGATGATAGTATCAGGGAACAGGTCGCAGGCCTTAATAAAAGGAATCTCATAGTTTGTGGTATTGAAACACATATCTGTGTTTTGACAACATCGCTTTCGCTTATGAAAGCAGGATATAATGTTGTTATAGCATCTGATGCTGTTTGTTCACGACGAACCCATGAATGGGACATGGCAATACAGACATTGCGACAGGCAGGCGCTGTTGTGTATCCAACTGAGACAATAGCGTTTATGATGCTGGAAAAAGCAGGAACTGAAATCTTTAAAAAATTGTCGCCATTGTTTAAATAGCTTTTTTCAATGATTAAGGTTTATCCCACAGTACATCATACCCATCAAATACAGGCCCGTCAACACATGCACGTTTGTATCCAGCTTTAGTGGCAACAGCACACCCGGAACACAAACCTATTCCGCATCCAAAATAGCGCTCCAGTGAAGCCTGTATGGGTATTGGCGATAGTTCCTGTGTAATCCTTTGCATCATAATCTCAGGGCCACAGGTATAAATCATATCAAAGCTGTTTGTTTTAATGATAGCTCTGGCTATATCAACCGGATTGCCTTCCACACCAGCGCTCCCATCATCAGTGACAACGATGAGTTCGTTGGAAATATTTTTATAATCGTCCAGCATATAGATAGTGTTTTGTGAAGTTGCGCCATATATATAGGTTACCGTTGAGTTGTGTTCTCGCAGCTTCTTTGCACAATAAAAAAGAGGAGCATTGCCAACGCCACCTCCGATCAGCAAAGCTTTTTTACCGGTAACTATCGCAAAACCTTTACCTGAAGGGCCAATGCAATCAATTGCTCCGGGGTGCAGCGCTGCAATCTGCCTGGTAGCTTTCCCAACAACACGAACAACAATTTGAAGATTGGTACCCGAATGATCAAAGATTGAGAATGGACGTCGAATAAGCGGGTCAGTATTATTGGTAACCTTAATATTAATAAATTGACCTGGCTGACTTGCGAGTACCTCCGATTGCAATGTTAGCAGGTAATGGTCACTTGCAACAGATTTTGTGGATACTAATGTAAACATAATTTTTACCCTCAGGTGCTATAGTACAATACACTATAGCATGAGTGCAATTTGCAATACTATTTTTTAAAGAATTGTGTGAAATTAAACAATGCTTATAACTATTATAAGCATAGCGATTGGTAATCGTACATTACTTTATTGTAATAAAAATAAAAAATATAATTATTCAGTATTTACATTGCTTGCTGGAGTACTTCTGGTGGTGGTCCCCAGTGATATTGGCAGCAATGTATGCCATTTTCCTTATAAAAAGAAAAGGTGTATGCCCTGCTTTCATAATAGTTAGGATAGTTATCGGTATTCATCTCTTTTAAGCGATGATTGAAATACTGTAAAAATTCTACCAGTACCTTCTCAATACAGAATTCAATAATCTTTGCCAGCGACATCTTCCACAGCTTCTTCACATCCAGAAACAGCTCGTATTCTGAATGGTAAACATACAGATGCACCCGCTTCCAGTTCTTTTCGCTACTCCGCTTTCGGTAGGCAATGCGGTTAAACGCCTGCATACGGCATCGTTCCTTCTTTGCAGCATAGTTAACAAGAAGAAAGATAAAGGTGTGCAGCGGAAGCTTGTATTGCTCAGTATAGCGGTTGAGCAATGTCAGATGGTTGATGCTGATACAGGTGGTTGTTTCAATGGTCATGGGTTCCTCCTTCCAGAGTAGTGTATATAGTACCGATAACTATCGTACACTCATTATTTTGTAAAGACATTTTTAAAAGCAAGATACTTACAATAAATATTGATAGTTTGATAAATTTTCTATTGATTTAAATACCTATCATGTTATAAAAAGGTATAAAAAATAAATATCATTAGTGGCAGGTAATGGATATGGCTAAAAATAATGAACACATACTGGCAATTGATGCAGGAACACAGTCGATCAGGGCTATTGTTTTTAATCTGCAGGGAAATATTGTTGATATGGTAAAAACGCCCATTGAACCATATTTTAGCAATTATCCGGGATGGGCAGAGCAGGAACCTGAATATTACTGGAAAACATTATGCCAAACCTGTAAAAAGCTACTTGCCAGAGGAAAGGTTAAAAAAGACGCGCTACGGGGGGTAACGCTTACCACGCAGCGTGATACCATGATAAATCTGGATAAAAATGGGAAACCCTTGCGTCCAGCAATTCTTTGGCTTGATCAGCGACGTGCAGATAAATCTATTGTGAAATTGCCATTCTATATGAAAGCAGGTTTGCGTTTAGTCAATATGCTTGATGCAGTTGAATATTTTATTACTGAATCTGAAGCAAACTGGATTAGGCAGTATCAACCAGAAATATGGGAAAAAACATATAAATTTGTTTTTCTTTCAGGATTTTTTACTTACCGGTTAACCGATGACTATGTTGATTCAACAGGTTGCCAGGTTGGATTTGTACCATTTGACTATAAAAAGCAGAGCTGGGCGCCACCGGCTGATTTTAAGTGGCGACTGTTCCCTATGAATAAGGATAATCTGGTGCGGTTGGTAAAACCATCTGAAGTATTGGGTTATATCACCAAAAAAGCTGCTAATGCAACAGGCATCCCACAGGGGTTGCCGCTCATTGCAAGCGCTGCTGACAAAGCCTGTGAAGTATTGGGCTCGGGATGCTTAACACCAAATATAGCCTGTTTAAGTTATGGCACTACTGCTACTATCGAAACTACCAATACCCGATATGTCGAAATCATACCATTTTTTCCACCATATCCAAGTGCTGTTCCCGGTGCATATAATACTGAGGTTATCATCTACAGGGGTTACTGGATGTTGAGCTGGTTTGTTAAAGAGTTTGGGGCTCGTGAGGAGATGCAGGCAAAGAAGATGGGCATAAAACCTGAGGCTCTGTTTGATAGACTGGTAAAAGAAATTCCTCCTGGTTCAATGGGGCTTACATTACAACCATACTGGTCACCGGGTATTAAGATACCAGGGCAAGAAGCAAAAGGTGCCATTATAGGATTTGGCGATGTACATACACGAGTACATATTTACCGGGCTATCCTTGAAGGATTAGCCTACGCACTGCGGGAGGGTGCAGAGCGCACACAGAAGCGTAACAAAGTACCCATTGAAAAGGTGCGTGTGTCGGGTGGTGGTGCACAAAGTGATGTAGCTATGCAACTGACTGCTGATATATTTAATCTTCCAGCAGAACGGCCTCATACCTTTGAGACCTCGGCATTAGGTGCTGCTATTGATGCAGCAGTTGGGCTTAAACTATATCCCGATTTTAAAACTGCTGTAGCTGCAATGACACGTGTTGGCAAGGTGTTCTACCCCAATCCAAAAGACGTGGCAATGTATGATGCGCTTTATAAAAATGTATATCAAAAATTGTATATACGATTGCGCCCATTATATGAGGAAATTAGAGAAATAACCGGTTATCCTGAAAAAAGGTAATATTTTTAAAGATGGGTTTGCAGTTACCCTTCCTTTACAGGATAAACCCGGGATAGAAGTGAATATAGCAATTTGCATCCTGTGGATTTTTTTGATAAAGGTGACATTATGGAGATAGTATCCGGAATACTGTGTGAAGTATGTCATGAAAATGAGGCGGTCGTTCGCTGTGATGGATGCGGGAAAGCCTTGTGTAAAAAATGCCGCTTATTTGACATATGGTGTTATGGATGCGGACACGGTGATACAAAGGCGTTTTGTAAACAGTGCAATGAAAATCCTGCCATTAATATCTGGAAAACACCCGTGTAAAAGTTTACGGTATTGTTGTAACTGAAGCAAAGCTTCGCTTTATTCCTTTTTTAAATTTTATTTTTGGGTAACCAAAAATTACAAAAAGACCGGTTTTGCTTTTATATGTAATACCATACTTTTCTCTAAAAGCTTTTGCTTTGCTTCCATTTTGTAGAAATGGATGAATCCCGCCAATCATACAGGTTCCAAGCCCCAACGATTCTGCAGCAAGCATTGCGTATGTTGCAGCAATAATAGGATCGGCATAGTCACAATAGGGAGAGCCATAAAAATATATCGTTGCTGGTGCATCATAGGTAACATAGTTTATGCCATGCTTCATATTATCAACATAGATATTTACAAGGGGTTTTACAAAGTCTTTAAAAAACAGGTAATTAGTTTTACTTAAAAAAATTTTCATTATAAATAAAAACCAGTCGGAAACCATCCAATTCATTTGTTCAAGCAGGCTGCAGAAATCTTTGGTAAATGTTAAAACAGATTCCTTTGATTCCCATACGATGATATTCACTTCGGATGGAGGTATGCCCATGGGTGCGGTCTGTGCTGCTTTAATTATTTTGTTTATACTGTCTTTGCTTACCGGGGTGTCTTTGAATAAGCGTGTGCTTCTTCGCTTCTGCATTAGCGATAGTAACTGTGCATAGGTTGCAGCATTGGTAGTGTATGAAAGCGGGAAGACATTGCTGGCATCTATGTCCCTGCCGTGAATAGCAATAGCACCTTTGGGGCATATTGCCATACAGTGACCGCATCCAATACATCCAAAGTAAGGATTTAATTGGAATGCAGCTTTTTTATCCTTAATAAAAATATTTTTTTCCGGACATGCCGTTACACATAACTCACAGCCAGTGCAACTTTTTTCATCAATGCCTGCCGTTGTGATTGCATTACCACGAGATGTGGGTATAGCCATATTATTGTCCTGCTACATGTTGTCAGCAACAGCCTTCCCAAATTCAGAACATTTAAGAAGCGTTGCTCCTTCCATCTGCCGTTCCAGGTCGTATGTTACGCGCTTTTGCTGTATGGTTGTTTCAAGCCCTTTGATGATCAAATCAGCAGCTTCCGTCCAGCCCATGAAGCGCAGCATCATTTCACCTGAAAGGATAAGTGAACCGGGATTTACCTTATCCTGATGAGCATACTTTGGTGCAGTCCCATGCGTTGCTTCAAAAATTGCTGCATCATCACCAATGTTAGCACCCGGTGCCATACCAAGCCCACCAACCTGAGCAGCCAGCGCATCCGAGATATAATCACCATTGAGATTGGGTGTCACAATAACATCAAACTCGTCAGGACGCAGCAGCACCATCTGGAACAGTGCGTCTGCAATGCGGTCTTTGATGACAATTTTTCCCGCCGGCTGTTTGCCCTGATACGTTGACCAGAGTTCATCTTCAGTAATGATGTAATCAGCAAATTCCTCCTGTGCGGTTTGATATGCCCAATCACGAAATGCCCCTTCGGTAAATTTCATGATATTGCCCTTGTGCATAATGGTTACGCTTTTGCGCTTGTTTTCAATAGCATAGCGTAGTGCACTTTTAACAATATTTTTAGTATTGGACATGCTTATTGGTTTTACGCCTATTCCCGTATCATCACTCAGGTGCTGTCCCATCTCGTTGTTTAAAAAGGCTATCACCTTTTTTGCCTCTGGCGTTCCCTGCTTCCATTCTATACCAGCATACAGGTCTTCCATATTTTCCCTGAAGATAATCATATTGACACGTTCAGGTTTTTTCAGCGGGCTGGGTACGCCGGTAAGATACCTCACGGGACGTACACAGGCATAGAGCTTCAATACCTGACGCAGGGTAACATTGATACTTCTGATGCCACCGCCAACCGGTGTGGTGAGCGGACCTTTTATTGCCACCTTATACTGTCTAATTTTTTCAAGTGTTTCATCGGGCAGCCAGCTGCCGGTGCTGGTGTTAGCTTTTTCACCGGCCAGTATTTCCTGCCAGTGTATTCTCCTTTTCCCGTTATATGCCTTGTTCACGGCTGCATCCAGCACAATCTGTGTGGCTTTCCAAATATCGGGACCGGTGCCATCGCCTTCAATGAATAACACAACAGGATTATCGGGTACTTCAATAATGCCGTTTTCATATTTGATTGTTTCCATAGCCTCTCTCGTATGCAATATGATTTAATTATCAGTAACTATCGCACATAAAAATTTTTTTGGCGATAGCTCCTGGTATCAACTCGTTATTAAAGATTACTGCTTTATGCAGAAATAGTGGTTGTGTTAAATAAAGAAAGTATAGCACGAATAAAGTATTTGACATTAGTTTTTGGAACAAAACAGAATGTCACAATAAAAAAATGGATGCGATCATTTTTTTAGACACAGTATTTTAGAAAAAGCTTAAATATTGTGATTCAATGATAGGAGATACAGCTTATGTTTTTGTCATCAACATGCACGGCGATCAATAGTGTTTCCCCTGCTCGTACAAAGGGAAGGGGCAGGTGGGGATAATGCTATGTATGGATGAGAGGTATATTTCATGAAAGAACTCATTATTATTGGTGCCGGACCTGCAGGATTGGCTGCATCCATATATGCGGTGAGGTCGGGACTTGATACGCTGGTGCTTGAAAAAATTTCACCTGGCGGGCAGGTTATGCTTACCCATGCGATTGAAAATTATCCGGGATTTATTGAGCCAGTTGAAGGATGGCAGCTTGCCTACAACATGGAGCAGCAGGCACGTCGGCTTGGCGTAGCCATAGAAAGCAAAGATGTTGTGTCAGTAGAAAAATATGATGACATGTTTCATGTAAAAACAACAGATGGTGCTGTTATTGAGGGGCGGGCTATTATTGCAGCTTCAGGTGCTTCGCTCAAGCGTTTAGGAGTTCCCGGTGAAAGTGAATTTACCGGCAGGGGCGTATCGTACTGTGCTACCTGTGATGCGGCATTTTTTAAAGATAGAGTAACAGCAGTAGTTGGTGGTGGGAATACAGCGCTTGAGGAAGCACTGTATTTAACACGGTTTGCAAGCAAGGTATATATCATCCATCGTCGTGATGAATTCCGGGGTCAGAAGATTTTACAGGACAGGGTGCTATCCAATCCCAAAATTGAGCCAATTTTTGATACACTGGTAACACAGGTAAATGGTGACGAAAAGGTGTACAGCATAACGCTGCAAAATAAAAAGACAGGTGAAAGCCGTGAACTTGCCATACATGGACTGTTTATCTTTATCGGGAATATTTCCAATACAACATATCTTCCTGAACAGGTGCTGAATGATTCAGGCGAAGTAAAGGTTGATATGAAGATGCAAACACCCATCAGCGGACTTTTTGCAGCAGGAGATTTGCGTGAAAATTCTTTACGGCAGGTACTCATGGCTGCTGCTGATGGCGCAACGGCTGCTATTAGTGCTTATGAATATATAACGCATAAGGATTGGTGACGGTTTGTCGTTGTTATATGCAGTATTACATTGTACACAATTATATATAACGAGCAAACTTACTAAAACAATCGTGCAGACGCTCCTGAATATGTTGTATGCGGTTGCTGTCAACGGATAAGCTGTGCGGATCAAAATATTTTTCATTTAAAAAAAGTGCCTTTGATAAGGCTACCCGTATAATGGGGATTTGATGTTTGGCATATCGCTGCATGATATACCGTTGTGCTGGCTTTGCAATAACAAAAGGTGCTGCTACGGTACAGTCTTCACTGCCAAAAGCCTTCTGGAAAAAAGACAACAGTTTCAAAGCTGTATTTTCTTCGCAGGTTATAATATCGGAACCATTGGTAGTGCCATGTTCTATGGCAATGATTGGACGTGGTATTCCCGCATCGCGAGCAACAATTGGAGCAACAGGCATGGTGGTGTGACATACAATGATACAGCGAGTAGATTTAACTGTATGCTCTATGCTATTGTGAAATGGGAACCAGTACCGTTTCATCATGGCAGCTATTGCAATCTCATCAGGAAAAACTCCGCTGGTAAACATTAATTTTTTTTGTGATGTATGCATTTTCATAACCCCATTGCTTGAGCGTGGAGGCAATGTGTAAGGGTCCCTGTCTACATCAATAAATAGCCTGTGAATGGAGGTATGTATCACCGTGCCAATTTGTTGTAGATCAAAAAGGTCGTTGGCACAGGTATCTGCCTCAAAGAACAATTCAAATTCGTTGAGCACACAAAGCTGTGCCAATTCTTCAGGAATCTGATAACCACCATGAGGTATTATAAAGCAGTATGGTTTTTCCATTAGTTTTATGGTGTTATATTGGTATAGTAGTAAAATTATATTGACTAATTAAGTATAACACCATTGAATTGTGAAGAACTTTTTTATTATCGCAATAATTTATTGAGAGAATATACAACACTTATAAAAAAAGGAGAATGTCATGCGTCCCTATAAAATAGATACATTAGGCGAGGATATTTTAGAAATACTTTCACATGATGCCAAAGCCACCGTTGAAGATATAGCACGCCAGCTTGATGTAAGTATTGATAAAGTAAAAAAAAGTATCAGCAGGCTGGAAAAGGATCGCATCATATTGCGGTATAAAACTCATATAAACTGGCAGCGGGTAAAGCATGATGAGGTGCGTGCCCTCATTGAAGTTAAAGTGACGCCTCAGAGAGGTGTTGGTTTTGACTCCATTGCAGAGGTTATCTATCGTTTTCCCGAAGTAACCTCAGTGTATCTGTTATCAGGCGGTTATGATCTTCTGGTGCAGGTGGAAGGACCATCGCTTCGTGAAGTAGCAATGTTTGTAGCAGAGAAGCTTGCAACAATAGACCATGTGCAATCTACTGTTACTCATTTTATGTTGAAAAAATATAAAGAAGATGGTGATATACTGGTAGAGCAACCCGAGGGCAAACGTTTACCGGTAAGTTTTTAGTTTGCAATGTTTTCCCTTAATACGGTGTATCAAAAACTTTTTGCCTGTTATGGACCGCAGCATTGGTGGCCCGGTGAAACTCCATTTGAAATAACTATCGGCGCCATACTTGCACAAAATGTTTCGTGGTTAAATGCTGCAAAGGCAATAGCCAGCTTAAAAGCACACAACCTGCTAACACCGCACAAACTTTTTAAAGAAGATAGTGTGGCGATAGCTCATCATATTAAGCCTTCAGGCTATTACAATCAAAAGGCTTTTGCCATACAATCATTTTTACAGTGGTTTCACCGTTATGATTTTAGCTTTGATGCATTAAATGCTATACCAACAGAACTACTCAGAAAAGAACTGCTGTCAATAAAGCGTATAGGTTATGAAACAGCCGATTCAATACTTTTATATGCATTGCACCGAAAAGTATTTGTTGTTGATGCATATACAAAACGGATATTTACCCGCGCTGGTTTTTTAACCGGCAACGAAGATTATATGGCAATACAGGCTATGTTTCATGAGCATTTTACTGGCAACACTTACGATTATAATGAGTTTCATGCCTTGATAGTAAAACACGGAAAGGATAGATGTACAAAGAAGCCAGCGTGCAATGAGTGTTGTATTGCAGATGAATGCAAAGAATATGATGTGGCTAAATAAATAATAAGTGATTATTGTGACAATTCAATATGATGCATAAATAAAATTTATAATGACTTTCGTACAATTGCCAAAATAAAATTATACCACTATCATCACCACTAAACAGCCTCTTGATGTTTCGGATATCTGTCAGTGTAGCGATAAAAATATTTTTTTGTTGTGATTGTATTGTCATGTAAATTTTTTTTTAGAAAATAATATTGACAACACCATCATTCTGATGGTATCTTTTAAGCAATAAAATATAATAGGAGGTTTGCTATGAATACCAATGCACCCAAATCAGCTACATGGTGGATTGCTGTTATTATCGGCGTATTAGGTATTGTTGGGAAGTTTGTTCATATATCGGTGCTGGAAGCCTATTCATGGTGGCTTGTATGTATTGGGTTTATTGTTTTAGCACTGGCAACTGCTATAAAAGGATTATAGCATCACCAGTAACTATCGCCCATACAGTATTGTATTATTAGCTTTTATGGTAAACTAATTACCGAGCACAGCATACCTGCAGCATTTGATGCTGTATGGGGGTTGTACAGGTCAAGCTGCCATGTGCCATCGACAACAAAGTTATAACGGCATACACCTTCAGGCAAGCGTTTTTGTAAGCGCCAGATGTTGTTTTTGTCTTTTTTTAGCAGGTCAGCTTCCGTGTTCCAGTTATTGAAATCGCCAGCAAGCGCAACTATCGTTGCATGGGGGGCATATACCCTGAACTCAACAAGGCGTGTACTTTCATTCACTATGTGGAAGCTGATTTGTTTGCTTTCAGGCAGTTTATCCTGACGCACAATGGAATAGTATGAGCCTGTATTGTCATCATCAATATCCATGTTTACCGGGTCATTGATCCAGATGCCATCAACCATAAGCTTGTAACGAATTATGCGCTCTTCATCATCAAATGGTATTATATAAAACCACACACCATTATTGCTGCGCTCCATTGGTTGCCTTTTCCAGTATGAAAAATCACCTGCAATGTATACCTTGCGGGCATTTCTGTTTTTATAGGTAATAAGAGTGCCTCTTATTATGGCAGGCATGCCTGGCTTGCTATGACTGACAGTTATTGGGGCAGGTGCAGATGCTCTTGCCAATGTATAAAGCGAGTAGTAAGGAATTGTTTTTATAGGATAGCCGCCAGGATTGGAAAAAAAACAAAGGGATGCTATGAGTGCAATCCACCGCAATGATTTTTGTATCACACCAGACCTCAGGCTCATTGAAAATTTTACGCTCATGAATTACTTATTAATATGTCGATAGGTATAGAGAAAATATTTATATGATTTTGATGAAAATAAATATTAATATATAATTAGAAAAATGTATTTGATTTTATGTGCAGAGTATGAATTATATGTTTATGTCACATTATATACTGTATAATGAGAGCCCGTTATGGCGGTAAGTGAAGAGATAAAGAATCTAACCCCTGAAGAAGAAGCCGAAGTAAAACAGATTGTTGATGCATTTGACAGCGAGTTGTCTTCCATTGCCCAGATGCGAGGGAAGATTGGCATTTTGCATGCTGATTCAACCGATGCTGATTTTACCATTACCCCCGGTATGCGCTCAAAAGAAATGGAAACAACATCTGCACCGGTAGAAGGCTTTGAAGAGACGGAGGAGATTGTTGATATAACCGATATGATTGAAGAGGTCCCTGAAGATGTTGTGCCGGCATCTGAACCTGCATTATCAGAGGTTGAGGAAACCATAGAATCCGTGGAAGAGTTGCCTTCAGAGGCTGTGGAGATAGCTCCCGAAGAAGTATTGCCGCCGGAGTTTAAAGAAGAATTCCCTGCCGAAGAAGTCCCTGAAAGGAAGCCCCTAAAAAAAGAAGCAATCAGCCCTTTAGATGAACTTGAAGAACTTACTCAATTTGAACCGGAAACAGTTGAAGCGCATGATATACGTACCGATGAATTTGTGACCGAAGAGCCCCGCATTCATGGAGATGTTCATCTTGATGAAGATATACACCTATCAGAGCTGGAAACTGAAGAAATATCCGAAATATCTGAAATAAAGGCTGAAGAGCTACCGCAGGTTGATATATCAACAATGGGAATGGAAGAAGAAATGCCAGAACCAACAGCATTTGAAGAAGAAATAAAAGAGGAACCTGCACGTGCTCGTTTTGAAACTCCTTCATTTGATGAGCTTGATACTTTTGAAGAGCCTTTAAAGAAATCCGAAAAAATTGAGAGCGTTATTGATGAATTTAAACCAGAATTTGAAGGCTTGAGTGTTGAGGAAGAAGAGCCAGCCCCGATTGAAGAAGGTGTAGAAATTTCAGATGCTGAGTTACGACGATTAAAAAAAGCTTTGCTTTTGCTCCATCCTGCTTTAAGAAAGAAGATCAAAGAGATAATTTTAAGGGATGAACTGTCGCCACAGGATACACGTAAACTCATTGATCTTATTATATCAGGGAAACCTGAAGAGAATATACAGCGTTTTATTGAAAAGCGGCTCAACATTACTCTTGAACTTGAGGAAGAAGTTCCCTCCCACCGGAGGGTTATTACTGCTCGCCCCGAGTATACCCGTGAGGGTATGGAGCGTCAGAAACGGCTGCTGCGTCAAACGAAAACGTTAGCACTGGCTGTTGTGGTAGGTTTCACATTAACAGTAACTGTCTACCAGTATATTTATAAACCATTTATGGCCAGACGGCTTATTAGTAAAGGGGTGGCACTTATTCTTGAGCCAGGTGATCCAGCAACAAAAAAGGTGAAGGATTATAAAAAGGCAGAACAACTTTTTGAAGATGTTGATGCGCACTATAAAAAAGATTATCTGTACGGCTATAATGCTTATGCACGTGCCTATTTTAAAAAACGTGAGTTTGATTATGCTTATGTAAAATTAAAACGAGCGTATAGCATAAACAATCGTGATGTTGAAACACTCAATAATACAGGATATTTTTTTGCTAAAATTCCGGAACATTATTATAACCGCATTCAGAATGATGCCATTAAGACATTTGCACCAAAAGATACTTATGTAATATCACAGGTTGATTTAGCTATTGCGCTGTACAATAAAGTATTAGCGCTTGATCCAAACAATATCACTGCTATGTTTGGTATTGGGAATGCTTACCTGTATCAGGGACAATATTTAAAATCGCGCCAGTATTTTGAAAATATTATAAAGGTTAATCCTGATTCATGGATTGGCTATGCAGGACTTCTTAATCTTTTCATTGAAAGAGATAATTTGCCCGAGGTGTTATCAATTCATACTGATCTCCGTGCAAGGGATATTTTAACTGATATTCCTTCGCCGCTGTTAGCAAAGCTGGCGCATTACTACTTAGGTAAAAACCGCTCAGATACTTTCAACGTTCGGGTTGATTTGGGGGTGCAGTCGCCTCGATTGAAGGATGAAGAGGATAATTTAATCCCTGCATGCCGTGGGGTGCTTGATGCATTAAAAGAAAAAGATCCTGATTATCCACCATTATATGTGGCAAGCGCTAAATTAGCAGCAGCACAAAAAAACCTTAAACTTACACAGATGCTATTACAGGAAGCAGAAGAAAAAGCACAGGAAAAAGGAGAGCGCTATTTTGCGGCATTGCATCTTTTAGGCGAATACCACTATACCATCAAACAGCCTGTTGAAGCATATAAATATTTTAATGCTGCACTTACTGCGTATCAATATCCACCTGAGTTTACCTATGAAGACTTTTATTATGAATCGGAGACAATAGGGAAAACATACGCATACTTAGGAAATATATTTTACTATTTCTTTGATAAGGTTAAATTTAGATTTGGTGATGAATTAGATGAAGCGTTATTGGATGAAGATAGTGATAAAATGGCAAATCTTGATATTGCCCGCCAGAAGTATGAATTAGCCTTGCAGGAAAATTATAGCTCCCCTGAGTTGCGATATAATTTAGGCAGAATATACTATATAAATCAAAACTATCAGCAGGCGCTTGAGCAGTGGATTAATCTGTATGAAGATATTGTTACCAACCCCCAGGTGATGTTGGCTATTGGCAATGCGTTTTATCATATGAATAATTTAGAAGCCAGTAAAGGTGAATACCTCAAGATGATTGCAGTTTTTGAAAGAAAGGCAGAATCCATACGAAGGCCAATGCCTGAAAGGAATGAGCATATTATTATATTCCAATCGCTGGCTTCGGCATATAATAATCTTGGTGCAGTATATCAAATACAGGGGAATGAAACAAAAAGCAGCATTGCGTACTGGAAAGCCATTGAGTATGCTACCCGTATTGGGAGGGAAAATGAATTTGCACGTGTAAATTTGGCTCGTGGATTTAAACCGCGTGTTACTCCCATTATGCCAATACTGGATGAAAGCATTCCCTACAGCATTGATATCTACAGAGAAGACATGCGTAAATAACTTTGTTTCAATTAAGCACAGGTGTTGAAAAGAAAAAATCCGTATTTATTAAAAGCAAAATATATATTAACGGCTGAACAAATTGTTAAAAATATAATTGATGCCCATATTTCTTCAAATGAAGAGACAATCTTTGGTGATTGGCTGGAATGTGATTATCTTAGAAAAATTTACTTGAATAAAGTAACTCATTACTACATTATGTCTCCTATATTACAATAACCAGTGAAATAAACAGTAACTATCGCACATAACTATTGTATTGAATAATTATACATGACAATGAATAGCATGCAAACAGTTAAAGCATATCATGCCGATGCCGTAATGCAGTATGATGATAATGCCATTATAGAACATATTGCTCAACATGGTTTTGCAACCGACAGCCGCTTTCTTTTAAAAACCGAAAGCTATGTCCTTTCATGTGCATATGCAAATAATAAAATGCTGTCGCTTTCAAACTCGCGCACACGGATTTTACCTCATCAGATTGAAAGTACCTACACTGTTGTCAATGCGTTGCACAAACGTTTTTTAATTGCTGATGAGGTTGGATTGGGGAAAACCATTGAAGCCGGCTTGATTATAAAAGAGCTTTTTTATCGCTTTAACTATGAACGAATCCTTATTGTATGCCCTGCGTCGCTATTGTATCAATGGCAGTATGAGTTGAAAAGCAAATTCAATGAAGATTTTATTATCGCTGACAGCAGGGTATATCGCAGTGAAAAGGGAAACCCATGGAAATTAAATAAATTGCTGTGTTCCATAGATTTTATCAAGAATAAGCATTTTGCCGGGAAACTTTCACAAACATACTGGGATACCGTGGTTATAGATGAAGCACATCGCTTACGGCGTGATGCAAATAGCCAGACAAAGTCATATCAGGTAGCGGAGATATTAGCAAAAAATAGCAAGGCATTGCTGTTGCTTTCGGCAACCCCTTTTAGAGGTAAGCTGGAGGAGTTATATTATTTACTATCGCTTTTAGATAAAAATTTACTGGGGCCAATTCACAGCTTTCAGGAAACCTATTGTGTGCCGGAAGCAGATCTTACGTTGCTTAGAGATACCATTTCTAAAGTTATTATAAGGCGTACTAAATACGAGGTTGGCGGATTTACAAAACGGCTGGCAAAGACCATACGTTTTGAACTATATCCTGAAGAACGGGAGTTGTATAACGCTACTACGGAATATGTAGCCGACCAGTTTAACAAAGCAATGCAAACAAATAACCGCACTATTGGTTTTGTTATGACGGTATTCCAGAAGCTCCTGGATTCGTCATCGTATGCATTGCTGTGTGCATTGCAAAAGCGCTATCAGTATTTAACAGAAATATATAATAACCATCACCATGCAATACAGAGTATGCAAGAAATAGATGAGAATGTCATTGAAGCTGAAGATGTGGAGCGCATTGTACAGGTAGAGAGTGCTGAACTTGAAAATGAAATGAATACACTGGCAACACTGATAACAATGGCTCAGAGTATTGTCCGCAGCAAAAAGGGTGAAAAATTATTACAGCTTGTACGCAAGCTTTTTGCTGAAAAGCATAATAAGATTCTTATTTTTACGCAATTTCGTACCACGCAGGATTATCTTGCACAACTTTTGAGTCATTACAAAGTAGTGCTTTTTCATGGTTCAATGAGCAGGGATGAGAAGGAAACTGCAATAGAATATTTTAAAAGTGAGGCAGCAATTCTTATCTGCACTGAGGCAGGGGGTGAGGGAC
This sequence comes from Spirochaetota bacterium, assembly GCA_035420565.1. Classification (GTDB taxonomy): domain Bacteria; phylum Spirochaetota; class UBA4802; order UBA4802; family UB4802; genus UBA4802. The sequence goes on from DAOLVF010000010.1 coordinate 31,053, forward strand.
GTAATCTGCAGTTTTGTAATGTGCTTATCAACTATGATCTGCCATGGTCACCGCTGAAGGTTGAACAGCGTATTGGCAGAATTCATCGCTTTGGACAGAGCAGCAATGTCATCATCTATAACTTTGCAACCCGAAATACCGTGGCAGAACGTGTCCTTGAGGTGTTACAGCACAAGCTTAAACTTTTTGAGGAATCACTGGGTACTCCTGATATTATTTTAGGTGATATTACCGATGAACGTTTTTTCAATAATATATTTATGGAGCTCATTGCAGGGCTAAAAAATAAAAAGCGTGTTGCAAAGGATATTGAACTGCACATAC
>DAOLVF010000010.1:31476-36983 GCA_035420565.1 Spirochaetota bacterium
ATTGCAGGGCTAAAAAATAAAAAGCGTGTTGCAAAGGATATTGAACTGCACATACAGGCTGCAAAAGCCAGCTATGAAAAAATGGGACAATTAGCGGTAACTAAAAAGATTGATCTCAATTTTGATGAATATTATACCATAACATTACAGGAACGGGATTTTTCCAATAAAAGGATTGAAAATTTTGTAAACACGCTTAAAAACATTGAGCCCACTGCAGTTGATTTTTTGTCTGTGCAAAATAAAAAAACACGATTCTATGGTGTGCATCATAATCCATTTACATTACAACCTGTTAATGCACAGGGTACCTTTGATAGTGCAGTTGCGCTGGAAAATGAATCACTGGAGTTTTTAGCTTTTGGTCATCCTGTGGTGGATTGGTGTGTTGAGCATTGTAAAGAGTATACTTTTGGTGGATTGTCGGGCATAAAGCAAATACAATATTCATATGATTGTAGTGGAATTGTATTCAACTATCTGCTTACTATTCATGCTAAGGAAACGATGCAGCGCATTGTACCTGTCTTTATCCCCTATAACACAATGGATGATGCAGCAGATGATGCAACAATAGAAGACATTGCCAGTGAATCAATGCGTCAGTTTGGTATTGTTAGCAGTGTGGTTGATGATGCTGTGGTAAAGTACTATCAACACAATATCTATAGTTGCTATAATCAATCCCGCAAAGTGCTCGATCAAAAAATACACCATATCATAGCCGGGATAAAAGAATCGATGCTACTGGAGGTTGATCCTTATACTGAACGGGTTGAAGACCATTACTCAAAAGAGATAGCTCATGTTAAACAACGTTTGGAATGGCAGGAATGCCAGCAAAGATGGTATGATAGGGACATGCACAGTGCCATAACACGTTCAAGGAATACAATAAAAAACCTTGAAGAGGAAAAACTACAGCAACTGCAGCAGTATAAAAATTTTATCACTATACAGTGGGATGCTAAACTTATCAATGCAGGGCTTTTAATCTGTAAACAGCAACTACCGTGATATCACTTTTTTCAGTTTTTCAATTTCTTTATGGGTTGGGATAAATTGAATACCCATGCCGGCTTTTTTATTATCTTCTTCCTTAATTCGTATCCACCGTACAGTTCCTTTAAGGGTAATCTTTTCTTCAGGTGAAAGGCACAGCTCTACATCAACTGTACTGCCAGGATGGATTGGCTCGGGGGTTGATATAAAGATTCCACCTTCACTGATATCATTTATTGTACTGTATGTTACACCTTCCATGCTTTCAACAACAGATTTACATTTTTTCTGGACACGATTATATTTTCGTTTTTCTGCCATAGTAACCTCTGCTACCATTAAATTTATGATGAATAATTGATACTGTAATGATAAACTATATAAAATAATATTGCAATATTTTTTTATGCAACTCTCTGTAAATGGAGAGGTATTGCTTTTTGGGGCGCATTGCAATACGCCTCTACTTGCTGCGAGGTTATCATTGTTTATAATGATATAATAGGGGTAATTTTTTGAATAACAAATAAAATGATTGCAAATGTTCATAGCAATTATTAAGGTTCCCTTATAAAAATAATACTATTCAGGTGATATCGTTGCATATTATTTATCTTTCTAAAAAGGTGTTGTTTCCACATTGTACTATTACAGTAGAACTAAAGCGCAGCCGGTTTTTGTATACGTTAAAACCAGGTGATAAGGTTATTGTGTATCCTGTAAAAAAAATTGCGGATTTCATATTAATGCAGGGTGTTGCAACATTAGCCGAAATTGTTAAATCAGAACTATCAAACAATAAATATACTATTACGTTTAAAGGGATAAAACGTGTAACAATAGATAAAAGGCATGGAATATTCCAATGCAGTTTTACTGAAATTCATGAGCGGGCGATAGTTACTAATGAGGTAACAGAGCAGATAAGAAAAAAGTCACAGGAACTTATTTTTTTAATCAATGTAGATGAGTCAGATAAACTCATTCACCTTTTAAATTTTATTTCTGATGCGGTACAGCTTTCAGACTTTATTGCCAATTATTTTATTCTGGATTATGATAAAAGGGTGATGTTATTAAATAATTGTGATGTTTCATCCAGAATTGATGTAATACTTGCCTTGTTGAATGATTTAATTAAAAATGTTAAGCAAAAAAGGGAAAAGGAATCGTATGAAAAAGAAAATATATCAGGATGAAGTCCTCTATACGTTAGCGTGGTCGCCAATGTATCAATTTGATAAATATTCAATAACAAAAATTATCCCTGAGCTTGCCGGTATAGTTGCATTGATGGAAAAACGTAGTGAGGAAACGTATCATTATATACTTTTTTATAGCTGCTGGCGTGATGGCATGCGTTTGGGTTTAAAAAATTTATTTGATCCTATTTTTACCCGACATCCTGATCTTGCTAAAGCGATGGAAGGAAGACAGCTATGGTATAAATATACTGTTGTAGATTCAAATCCTTTTGATCTTCAGGATATTTTGTGGTGGTTGATTCAAAACTATGAACCGGAGTTAAACGATATACAAAATTATGAAGATTCAAAGCGGTATAAAAACATATATGTCCGGGAGATGGAACTGGACAGGGAGACAGTTGTTGAGCGTTTGCCAAAATATGGATTCTAATGTGATAGGGCAATATCATCCATAGTATAGATGTGTTTAACATTTTGCTTTAGCGCAATAAATTCCAGTATATACTTTAACCGTGCGGCAGCATCCAGTGGAGATGCGGATTCTGACTCAATATGAGCTAAAAACTGCTGCATTCGCCTGACATTTTGAGTGCGTTTTTCTTTATCAGTTTCAAATATATCTTTTTTAAAAAGCAGGTAGGTATCAAAGATTGATTTTATAATATTATCTGCTTCTATAAGATAAGCTATATAAAGGTTACTATCGGCATTGTGAACATTACGGGTAAAAATTTTAAGCAAAGGCAGCACAATATCAGGATTAAGGTGCACGTTGATTAGCTCTTTTACTTTTGTTTCTAATTCAGTGTCGGTCATTCGTTTTGTTGGGTATGCCAGGTGTATAATGTAAGGATTGCCTCGCTGTACTTTGCTATAGACAAATTCAAGAAAACGGTCAAGTGAGTCCTTCCGTTCCATATCGAGTTCAACAAATGCACCTTCAAGTATATACTGTGCAATCTCTGCAAGTGGTTTGCGTTCTCGCAACAGTGATTCAATATCTTTAATTTGCTTTTCTTCATCCATACATTAAAACCTTTTTTGCACTGTAATGTGTATAGCCTTCTTTAACTGGTTGATGCTGTTGCTATTGTATTCACCTACATTGAGCACCGCGCTTACCAGTGAATATTGATAAAAGGTAAATCCAGCAAGCCCAAAAAAGATAAGCTGAAAATTATTATCATGGGTATACCCTCTGTATGCAAGTGCAGCACACAGCGTTGTTGATACAAATGAAAGCACACCTACTGTATATTTTCCAGCATAAAAATGACCAAAACCAGGCACCAGCAATGAACCGGTTGCTGAAACCCAGATATTTTTTTGGGGACGCTTTTCATAATCATGCAACAGTTGTAAACATGCCATAGCTTCATTGCGGAGCTCTTCATCAGATGTTTGTTTAATAAATGCATCCACATTATTTTTTGCATCATGGATGTTGTTTAACAAAATTTGTGCATAGATAAAATCCAACCGTGCAGTTTCCCTGTATTTGCCATCCGGGTATATGGAAAAGTATTCCTGATAGGTGCGATACGCAAAAAATGGCGAGCCTTCCATAAGGCGCATCACTGCAAGATTGTACAATGCACTATCGCCATACATGGTGCCCGTGTATTTTTTGTAGCAATCGTACGCTATATCAGTTGCCCGGTAATAGTTGCCCCCTAAAAAATATGCCCTTGACATTATCAGCATGCTCTGAGGATACTCCTTGCCATCAGGGAAAAGAAACTGATAGCGCATACACTCGGTGATGGCATGATAATATTCTTTGTTGTTCATAAAAGTATCAGCCAGCTCAAGAAGCGGGTGAGCATCAATCTGTTGTGCATGCACCATAAAAATAAAAAACAATATCATGCAACGTTTCACTTTTTCATCCATTGCGGTAAAAATTGTTCAGGGTTGTATTCCAGGTACCTGTTAAGTTCTGTGCGATAGTTATTGTTTATGGTTTCCTGCGTATGGATTGCGCTATTATATGCTGAGTAAACATTGCCTGCATACCCTATTGCAGTTAATGTCCCCAAAGTGCAGGTAAGAGCAAAGCTGCCGTTTAAATATGCTATATACGTTGCCGCTGACAGAACAGCAACGGTTATAAAGCTTATCAGTCCGTCTGCATGGTGCCTGGCATAGCAATGACCGCTTCCCGGTATGATGGCAGAAAGTGTTACTGCAACATACGGATTAATTTTTTCTTTTTGGGCTGCATTCAATATAGTGTATATCTGGTGCATCTGCTGTAGCCTGTCGCTATGTTCTGTATAAACATTCAGTGCATTGTCCCAGTCATAGCGATTGATATACACCGCCAATATATTTTGATAATACAACATTTGTAAAGGTTTATCCTGCGCTGATGTATCACACAAAGAAAGTGCCTGGAGCGCATCCTGGTAGTGTTGCAGCGATGTATACACTTTTGATAAAAGAAGGTAATCGCAGTATTCTTTTTTTTCTTTTTTTTGCAAGATAGCAACTGCTGTAGCAAGCTGGTTGCCTTTGCAATAGCACAGTGCAATGGTGTAATCCATATTGTCATCTGTAAGCATACTATAGCGTCTGGATTCGGCTATACACTGGTAATAATTGGCCGTATAATACAGTGTGGAAATTAATTGCTGCTGCTTGTGGACAAAGGCGTCATCAGGATGTACAAAGAAGAGTGTCAGTAACAGCAATGCGCTCATGGGTGCTCAGCCAGTGTTTGTGGCACGGGATCATGGTTTGGTATGGCGAAGGGATTGCAGCGTATAATCCTGTCTCCCGCTAAAAAGCCACCCATGACAAGTCCATAGCGCATAACTGCCTGTCTGCCGTATTCACTGCATGTTGGGCGGTAGCGGCAGTTTGGTCCATCCTGGGGGGAAATAACTACCTGGAACATCCGGATAAAGAAATAACCTATTGCTCCGGCTGCATTGTGTATGGCTGGTGCCGATTGCCTCCGTTCAGTGGTTTTTTGTGCCACGATAACATCTGCATCCCAGGGAGGGAAGTCAGCAAATGCCGAGCTGTTGATGATGAGCGACAGTGTTATAAGCATGATAGCACATTGTTTCATATACTGTACCCCACAATCTAATAGTTCTACATATAGTAACGCTTCTGCTCGGCTACGGTGCTTTTAGGAAATCGTCCGTAGTGATGGCCAGGCCATACTACCGTGTCATCAGGTAGCGATAGTATCCGGTAAATAGATTCCATGATCTGTTGATATGAACCTCCGGGTAAATCAGTCCGTCCCATGCCTTCGGTAAACAGGGTATCGCCGGTAAAAATATT
>DAOLVF010000011.1:0-29737 GCA_035420565.1 Spirochaetota bacterium
TTTTGGGGCATTATACTCTGATGCCCCGGGAGATGCCACTCATTTTCAACAGATTCTGGGACAAGCTCAATACTTTTCGTCAATTAATATATTCTCTATACCAAATAAAAAGTTACATTAATCTAATATTTTATGAGCTTCATCAACACAATTTTTGATTAATAATTGTATATCTTTAATATTAGTATCGGTGTCAGGGTGAATTGTACACAATAATAAAAATTCAATATTCCCTTTAGGCCCTTTTATTGGCGAATAGGTTAAGCCTTTTATTTGAATATCAAGCAATGTTAATTCATGGATAACCTTATACACAATGTCATAATGGTATTCTGGTTTTTTTACTACTCCTTTTTTATGCTGGTAATATTCTGCTTCAAATTGAGGTTTAATAAGTAGTACAGAATCGATAGTACTGTCAAAAATAGTCACAATATTTTTCATAACTTTAGCGATAGAAATAAACGAGAGATCCGCAGTTATAAAATCAATGTTATCAGAGAAATCATCTCTTATTACATAGCGAGCATTATGGCGTTCCATGACAATAACATTGGGATTCATTCTAAGAGAATAATCTAACTGTCCATACCCCACATCTACTGCATATACTTTTCTTGCTCCATTCTTCAACAGACAATCAACAAATCCTCCTGTTGATGAACCCAAATCTAAAACAATCCTGTTAGAAATATTTATGTCAAAAATATCAAGAGCTCGTTGTAATTTTTCGCCTCCTCTGCTTACAAATCTTTGTGATGCTTGCAGTAATATAATGTTATCATTTTCATTAATAATAAATGATGGTTTTAGCACAATCTGACCATTAACACTGACACATCCTGCAAGTATTAGATTTCTAGCTTTTTCGCGTGATACACATATTTTATTTTGAAGAAGATATTGATCTAAGCGATTTTTTGACATGAGAAACTTTCTCTGTATGTATTAAACTGATAATTTTATTAGTAATTGAATCAGAATCCATACTATAATGTGCAAATAATTCTGATACTCTTCCGTGAAGTATAAAATTGTCTGGGAAAGCAACATTATATATATTTTTATAACGCAATGAACAGTTAATCTGAGAATTCAGGTACTCTGAAATGCCACCACTTGTATAACAATTCTCAAAAACAGTATAATAGGGAATATTCTGTAAAATGATTTCAATCTGATTAATAGGCAATGGTTTTAAGGACAATATTCCATATACTGAAGACTTTATATCGTGTTCATTCAATTTCATATGAACTTCAGTGGCAAGTTTGATCATATCTCCAACAGCAAATAAAGCAATCATTGGCTGTATGGATTTATAATATGCTTTCAAAAGTGGTAATTTTATCAACTCACTATTTGCAGAATGAACATATTTATCATCGACTCCTCGAGGATAGCGTATAGCTATAGGACCATTATTATAAATAGATGCATAGTGTATCATGTCCCTTAGCTCATTTCCATTAGTAGGTGAAAGCAAAACAAAATTTGGGATCATTCGTATAATGCCTATATCAAAAAGTCCATGATGTGTTTCGCCATCATCTCCAACAATCCCTGCTCTATCTATCAGAAGTTTAACCGGTAAATTCATCAATGCAACATCATGAATAATCTGGTCAACAGCTCTCTGCATAAAAGTAGAATATATTGATACAAATGGTTTAAATCCATTTTTGGCTAATGAGGAAGCCAATGTTATAGCATGCTGCTCACATATTCCAACATCAATAAAGCGTTGTGGAAAATGGTCTTCAAATTCGGATAAACCGGTTCCTAATTTCATAGCAGCAGTAATGGCAAAAATCTTTTTGTCTCGTCTTGCTACATCCACAAGAGCTTTGCCGGCTATGTCAGAATAACTGATAGAAGATTTTTTTAAAGGTTTACCTGTTTTAATGTCAAATGGACCAATACCATGAAATTTTGAGGGATTTTTTTCTGCATGAACATACCCTTTCCCTTTCTTTGTATATACATGTATAATTTTTGGTCCTTTGTTTAACTTTGCAATCCTATTGAATAAATCAATTAAAGTAGGAATATTATGACCATCAATTGGACCAAAATATCGTATTCCCAAATCTTCAAAGAAACTTCCAGGCACAAAGATCCCTTTTATACGAGCTTCAATGCGGTCAAATAAATTAAAAAGCATGGGTCCAATCTTTGGAATTCTATGGATAAATTCGTATGATTTTCTTCTTAATTTGTTATATACGCCTCCTGTTATAAGGCGCATAAGATATTCAGACAATGCTCCAACATTTCTTGATATTGAATGCTCATTATCATTTAATATAATGATAATATCTTTTTTTGATTGTCCAATGTGATTCAATGCTTCAAATGACATCCCACCGGTCAATGAACCATCACCAATGACAGCTACAATCTGATAATTACCTGAATTTATATCTCGAGCAATAGCCTCTCCCAAAGCTAAAGAAAGGCTGGTACTGCTATGACCTGTATCATAATGATCATGTACAGACTCTGATGTTTTAGGAAATCCGCTTATGCCATGAAACATTCTTAACGTATGAAATAGCTTATTTCTTCCCGTTATAATTTTATGCGCATAACATTGGTGACCAACATCCCATATAATCCTGTCAGTTGGAGAATTAAATACATAATGGAGGGCAATAGTTAATTCTACAACACCCAGTGATGAAGCCAGATGACCTCCATTGTGGGATACAACTTCAAGTATGCGTGAGCGTATTTCTTCACTCAGGGAAGATAGTTCCCCTATTGAAAGTTTTTTTAAATCCTCGGGTCCATTAATATCATCTAACATACAGTATCTTTTTTAAAATAATATATTAAAATGTATTATATCACATATTTACTATCGCTATCATTAAAATTAACCCTGCCATAAATTGTCAAGGATTTGTTGTCGATATCTCATAAGATTTAATTATCCGCTGTATGTTAACTGCTTTGCTTACATTATTACAGGTGATTACCACTGCATTTAATTTAGGATCATCATTTGCAACTTTAAATTTTATGCGTGTATGGTATATGAAATTATGAATAGATGAATCTTTATCCATGCCAATAACCGAATCAAAAGGACCGGTCATACCAACATCGGTAATATAAGCCGTTCCCTGTGGCAATATGCATTCATCGGCAGTCTGGACATGTGTATGTGTACCACATACTGCTGTTGCTTTTCCATCAACAAACCATCCAAATGCTTTTTTTTCGGAAGTGGCTTCAGCATGAAAATCAATGAATATTAAATCAGATGTTGATTGTATGGTTTCATATATTGTATTAAATTTAATAAAAGGACAGTCAACAGGTTCCATCCCTATCCTTCCAATTAAGTTAATTACCGCGATGGTAATATTATTGATTGTTAAGGTTGTAAATCCAGTTCCAGGAACACCATCGGGAAAATTTGCAGGACGTAAAAAATGTGTATTTGTTTCAAGTAGCTGAATACTGTTTCGGTTATTAAAAATGTGGTTACCGGTTGTAAGGACATGTATGCCATACGAAAAAAGCTCATTTGCTATCTCCGGTGTAATAGACATGCCACCTGCTGCATTCTCACAATTTGCAATGACAAGTCCAATTGAATATTCCTGGCAGATATCGCTAAGATAATTTTTTATTATAGCCCTACCAGGTTTGCCAACAATATCGCCTATGAATAATACTTTTAGTGATTCCATTGAGTTTTATAAAATACGACAAGCAATGTACCACATTGCTTGTCGTATAGTTACATTCAAATTATCGTGCATAATCAACTATTCTGGTTTCACGTATAAGGGTTACTCGTACTATGCCAGGATATTTTAGTTCGGATTCTATCTTTGAGGCTATGTCCCGTGCCAAAATTGTTGCTTCTTCATCAGTCACCTGCTCATTAGAAACCATAACTCTAATTTCTCTACCAGCCTGGATAGCATAACACTTTTCAACTCCCTTAAATCCATATGCTATATTTTCCAGATTTTCCAGCCGTTTGAGATAGGTATCCAGTGATTCACGCCTTGCACCTGGTCGTGAGGCTGAGATAGCATCGGCTACCTGAACAAGTATCGCTTCAAATGATTCAGGTTCTTTATCATTGTGATGCGATGCAATGATATTAACAACAATATCATTTTCTCCAAACTTTTTAGCTAATTCCGAGCCAACTATCGCATGAGCACCTTCACCCTCAACAATGCTTCCCTTGCCTATGTCATGCAGCAATCCAGCTCTTTTTGCAATGGCAACATCAAGCTTTAACTCACCTGCCATGATGGCAGCTAAGTTTGCAACCTCTTTGCTGTGTGATAGTACATTCTGTCCATAACTTGACCGGTATTTTAACTTTCCAATATAATACAGGGCATCTCTGGAAAGACCCGGAATCCCCAATTCAAATGCTGCATGTTCTCCTTCATCCAGCATATTTTCTTCAAGTTCGTTTTTTACCTTCTCAACAACCTCTTCAATCCTTGCAGGATGAATTCTTCCATTTTCAATTAAGCGTTCTAAAGATAAGCGTGCTATCTCACGACGTATAGGATCAAATCCTGAAATAACAACCACCTCTGGTGTATCGTCAATAATCATGTCAACACCGGTTAAGTTTTCAAGAGTTCGTATATTTCTCCCTTCCCTCCCGATTATTCTTCCTTTCATATCATCCGATGGCAGGGAAACGGTTGTTATAGTACTTTCCTGAGTATAATCCGAAGCACTGCGCTGCAAAGCTGCAAGAACTATCTCTTTTGCTTTTTTATCGGCTGACCTTCGGGCTTCTTCTTCTACTTTATTAATCAGCTTTATGGATTCAAATCTAACCTCATTTTCTAAATTTTTCAGCAATAGTTGTTTGGCCTCTTCGCGGGTTAATCCTGAAATTCTTTCCAATTCCTGTTTATGTTTTTCTAAATGCTTATTCAACTCCTGTTCTTTTGCAATATTTTCCTTCTCTTTTAACTGAACTGCTTTTTCCTGTTTTTCTAATTGCTGTATTTTATTATCAATCATCTCTTCTTTTTGTAAAATCTTACGTTCAATATTTTGTAATTCAATCCTCCTTTCACGCATTTCTTTTTCAAATTGATTACGCTCTTTCAGCAATTGATCCTTAGCTTCAAGTAAAAGCTCTTTTCTTTTTGATTCTGCTTCTTTCACAGCATCCTGAATTATTTTTCTTGACTGTGCTTCAGCAGTAGTAAGCTTAATCTTCCCTATGTATGCTCTGAACAAATAGCCTGACACTGCTGCTAATGGCAGAGCAACAATCAGGAGGATAGTAAGTACACTCATAATAATCCTCCTTACATGATTTTAAATATAACTTTTGCTGCTACGGATGTAGCTTCAGGACAGGTTGCATCAGGATTGGAATTTTTCCTTGAGCTTCTTATTCACAAATTGTGGGACAAGTCGGGATATATCTCCACCATAGCCTGCCACCTCTTTAACCATTTTTGATGATACAAAAGAAAATTCACTCTTTGACATCAAAAAAATGGTCTCAACTGTAGGGGCTATTTCCTTGTTCATTAAAGCTATGGCGTATTCATATTCAAAATCAACTATCGCCCGCAATCCTCTAACAATAAAATTAATATTGTTTTTCTTGCAATATTCTGCAAGGAGTCCATCAAAACTTGTTAATTCAACTTTAGATATATCCCTGCAACACTCAGAAAGCATTGCAAGACGTTCTTCAACCGAAAAAAGAGGAAACTTTTCGCTGTTGCGAGCAACTGCAACTACTAATCTATCAAACAACTGTGTTGCTCTTTTAATTATATCCAGGTGTCCACACGTTAAAGGATCGAAAGATCCCGGATAAATTCCAATTTGCATATAAAACTAACCTATCCTGATCGGTTCTACTAAAATAATCTTATTATTACATTTTGTCAACATTTATTCATATTTCAATTTTTTTTTACTTCCATTCAAACCGTTCTTCAGAATATGATGAAGTAATGGGTTCCCTTTGGTTTAACTGACTGTAATTGTTTAAATACGATACTGTTGCTACAAAACGCCTTTTCCAATATGGGTTGCTTATCAAATCATACCGTATAACTTTTCCACTACTTGGAGCATGAATAAATGTATCATTTCCTAAAAATATTCCAACATGTGAAACACCAGAACTCTGGATAGAAAAAAAAACCAGATCACCTGGCTGTGCTACTCTAAAAGGAATTTTTTTTCCTTTTTTAAATTGCATTGTTGTACTTCGTGGAATAGGGATACCATTTTTTGTATATACATAGTACACATATCCTGAACAGTCAAAACCTGAGGGATTGCTACCACCATGGCGATAAGGTATACCTATGTATTTTGTTGCAGTATTTATAATTTGTTTTCGTTTTAACGGTATATTACGATAATGCCATTGAGACGGAGTACAAGAAGATAATGATAATATGAGTATAAGCGATAGTACATAAAAAATGTTTTTACATTTCATATAATAAACATCGACATGAAAGGATAAAATAATTATATTGACAATTTAGCTGGTAAATGCCGAAATAGTACAAAAAAATTTAAATAATAATTAATAATTATGTGAGGTGTTGTATGACTCAACCTTCAGGAAAGGGGATGCTGAATATTGCTGAATATGATCATAAATTGCCGTTTAAGGTTAAAGATATTACAATGGCAGAGCTTGGTCGCAAAGAACTCCAATTAGCAGAAAACGAGATGCCAGGGCTTATGGCATTGCGTAAAAAATATGGAAATCAAAAACCATTGGAAGGTTTGCGAATAAGTGGCAGTCTGCACATGACCATTCAAACTGCAATGCTTATTGAAACACTTTATCACCTTGGTGCTGATATACGCTGGGCATCATGCAATATATTTTCTACACAGGACCATGCTGCTGCAGCAATTGCACAGGCTGGTACGGCCGCAGTTTTTGCATGGAAAGGCGAAACATTAGAAGACTATTGGTGGTGTACGGAGCAAGCACTCATCTGGCCTGATGGCAGTGGTCCTGATTGCATTGTTGATGATGGCGGAGATGCCACTCTGTTTGTCCATTTAGGTGTCAAGGCAGAAAACGATTCATCAATTATCAATAAAAATTATGACAGCAAGGACATGCAATGCCTTATTGACAGGTTGCAACTATCTGTTTCTAAAAATCCAAATCGCTGGACAACTATCGCTTCAAAAATCCGTGGAGTATCCGAAGAAACAACAACAGGTGTACACCGCCTCTATCAACTTGAAAAATCAGGAGAGCTTCTTTTCCCTGCAATTAATGTAAACGATTCAGTTACAAAATCAAAATTTGATAATCTGTATGGATGCCGGGAATCGCTAGCCGATGGAATAAAGCGTGCTACGGACATAATGGTTGCAGGCAAAGTTGTTGTTGTATGTGGTTACGGTGATGTTGGTAAAGGTTGTGCACAATCCATGCGTGGTTTTGGGGCAAGGGTGATAGTTACCGAAATTGATCCTATCTGTGCATTGCAGGCTGCTATGGAAGGATATGAGGTCAAAACCCTTGAAGATGTTGTAGAATCTGGAGATATATTTGTGACAGCAACCGGCTGTTGTGATGTAATACGTGGCGAGCATATGGAACGCATGAAAGATGAAGCAATTGTATGTAATATTGGACATTTTGATAGCGAGATAGAGATGAGCTATCTTGAAAATAATGATAAATGTAAACGACTTAATATTAAACCACAGGTTGATAAGTGGATGCTGGAAAAGGGACATTCTATCATTGTCCTTTCAGAAGGCAGATTGGTTAATTTAGGAAACGCTAATGGACATCCAAGCTTTGTTATGAGTAATAGTTTTACCAATCAGACATTAGCGCAGATTGAGCTTGCAACAAATCAAGCATTAGAGAAAAAAGTTTATACACTACCAAAAAAACTTGATGAAGAAGTTGCACGTCTCCATCTGGGAAGATTGGGAGTTAAATTAACTCGTTTAAATCAAAAGCAAGCTTCATATCTGGGAGTTAATATTGATGGCCCATACAAACCAGATCATTATCGATATTAAAACATTGCAGGGGCACTTCCATTCAGTTCCTGTAATGGTTACTATACTATTTATTCTATTATTGCTTTTATATTATTCTGTTGAATTAGTATATATTGATTTTATTTCTTTACTATCAACATAAAGTAAATATCATAAAGTAAATAATTGAAACCTTGTAATAATAGATATTTTTTTTAGTAGCCGATGCAACTATACAGGTACTATTTTTTATATGCAGGCAACAATACTGACACAGTTGTTCCCATATTTTTTTTGCTATTGATCTCTATTTCCCCATTATAACTTTTTATAATTGAATATGATATAGATAATCCCAATCCAGTGCCTTCTTTAGGTTTTGTAGTAAAAAATGGTTCAAAAATAAGAGGCATATTCTCCTCATCAATTCCAATGCCGGTATCTTGAATTGATAAACAGGCATAGCATATATCATCTTTCTGAATCTGTGAGATAGTTATGATGATACTACCCTCCCCTTTTTCAATAACTGCATCTTCTGCATTGGTTAGTAAATTCATAATGACCTGTATCAAACGAGTTAACGGCATCTTTATAAATATTTTCTGTTTTGGTACATTAATTACAATGGGTATTCCTTTCTTTTGAATGTTCTTGGAAAGAATTTTTAATGGATATGTTCTGAATATTTCATTCAGATTAATAATGTCATCATTTAACGTTGCAGGTTTAGAATAATCTTTTAATTGTTTCACAATGTTGCTTATACGTTGTATTTCTTCAAACAGGGATTTAATAATATCTCTTATTTCATTATCGTACTCATCACCTTGTAATTTTTGATTTAATTCAGCAATATCAAGCTGCATGATCGATAAAGGATTATTAATTTCATGTGCTACACCAGCTATTATTCTACCAATGGCTACTAACTTATCATATCTATCTAAAGCCTCACGCATTTTATTTTGTTCAGCAACTGATATAATTTTTTCTAAAGTAATAGCTAATAAATTAGTAACACCTGTTAATATAGTTAATATGACATTATCTATCTTTTCTTCGTTCGTTTTAAATGCACTGAGCAATATAACTTTAAGTTCATCTCCAATGAATATTGGGATCAATATGATTTTTTGAAATTCAAGAATATTTTTAAAATGCAATTGATCTTCATCATTTAATTCTATTAATGGATTTGAGATATATAGTATAGTTTTATTTTTTGTTAATTTTTGAACTACAAAAGACGTCTTTTGACTTATTTCAGTATTATTAACAGTATGTACGCCATTATTAAACTTATGACTTACAAATATGGTATTGTTATTAATAAAAATTTCTGTATAATCCGGGTTAATGAGTTGTTGTATAAATGATGATATTGCAAATAACAGGTTATCTATCGTATCTATTCGTACAACATTGGCAGTAAATTGGGTTAATGAATTTACTAACTCAATTACCTTATTTGTTTGATATAGGATCTCATTTTCAATTTTCTTTTGATGAGTAATATCTCGTATAAAAGCAAAATTTCCCAGATAGTTTCCCAGTATATCATATAATTTAGACATTGATATTATAACATTTTTATTATTATTGTCGGAACTTTGAATAATTGCTTCAAATTCAATTGGATTATTTGATGATACTACATTGAAATTTTCCATTATATCCCTTGATACCGGTATGATGAAAGACTTATATATTTCACCCTTTACATTTTTACCATTACACCCTATTAAATCAAGAAATGCATTATTATAGTCAATAATTTCACCAAATTCATTTATTACTACAAATCCAAGCTGTACCGTTTCAATAATCCGCCGGTTATAATTTCTTTCATTCTCAATAATTTTATGCAGCCGGGTAATATCTGTTATATCTTTTACAAATCCATAATATTGTGCATCATCTATTTCTGACGAAGTTAATTTATTTAAACTTATAATATAATTTTTAAAACCATTTTTAGTATGGCTAACTTCTGTAATCTGTGATATTCCTGTTTTGTTCAAATAATTAATTTTTTTATCAAAATCCTTTTTATATTGTGAATCAAAAAGATCTTCCATGCGAATATTCTTAAAATTATCATATGATAGATCAAACATTTTTAAAAAGGCAGGGTTGCAATCAATGAGATTATGATTTTTATTAATAACAAAAAACCCATCTATGGTATTATCGATTATACTTTTAAAGTAATTGCGCTCAACAGCAAGTTGTTTTTCTAATTTTTTCAAATTGGTTATATCACTTGCTATAAAAACAAAAATAATTTCATTATCACTAGAATGAATGGGATAAATAAATATTTTAAGAAATATAAGATTATTATTAAGTGTTAAGGATATTTCTTTATCAACTACATCATAAAATAATTCATCGTTAGTACAATTTATGAGTTTTAAAAAATTGATATCTTTTTTATATTGTTCTCCAAAATATTGTATAAAAGTATCATTTGCGTATGAAATTTCACCATTTTCCTTGAAAAAACTTACAAGATTTCTTGATCTGTTAATCGCATTCTGAAATAATAAGAGAGTATTTTGTTTATCTATAATCTCTTCAAGGTTACGCATTATAGATATTTTATAAATATTACCATCAAAATCGATAAATGGAGAATTAATGATATCATAGTATTGACCATTCTTTTCTAATTTTGCTTCATACCGTATGGTACTCCCATTTATTACTAAACTCATCTTGCAGTCAGGACAATAATTATCATATTTACTAAATACCGAATAGCAATATTGCCCTTTAATATCGCCATATAATTTATTGAGTGCTTTATTTGCATATATGATACATCCATCTTTATCAGTTATATGGATGAGATCATCAAGTAAATCAAAAGCAGAAAAAAATGGAGCAAAAGTATTCTTAAAACTATCTACATTTGCATTATACATATGTAATGCAGTATTAAAATCCTTATGTGTTTTAAAAATTTGAACTAATGTGCGATTTCTTTTTATCTTACTTATCAATAATTGAAATGTATCTAATATAATCGTAATATTGTTTAATTCATTATTAATAACTTTTTTAAATTCACTTTTTTGATTTTCATTAAGTGTAAAAATTGTAAAAACAGATTGTTGGTTCAATAGTTCATTGTCACTTGAATGAGAATATTTAGTTGTTCTGAATGCATTATTTACATACTTAACTTTGCCTTTATTATCGCAAATAATAATAGGAATAACAACAGCATCAAGATGTGTATAATCATTAAACATTTTAGACTAAACACTTAGTTAATAGTATTATTAAGATATGGTATGATACTATATTAATAGTATATTGTCAAGTTTTATCAAAATAACTCAATATATTAAATTTTAATTATTATAATAGCTTGACAATTTTTTAGATAATTAAGTTATCTTATACAATTATACAGCAGCTTCTAATAATTATATTTTTGATGTCCCCTTATGGGCACAAGCGTTTGGTAAAATGGTATATGATTTTTTCAATAATGATTATGAAAAACATTTTTAGAAGCGCCCATAATTCTATATTTTAAAATATTGAGGTATGACATTGGCACGTGAACAAAAACCAAAAAATGATAGCACCAAAAATAATTCCGGGAAGAAAAGAAAAAATTCCCAAAAAAAAGAAACTAAAGTCACAAGGAAAAAGAAATCCCTATCCACTAACAGTGAAGATCTTAGCAACAATCAACAAAAACAAGAAAAGAAAAACTTGATAGATGAACTGATTAAAGAAGCTGATAATGATCAAACTTCTAAATCTGAAATAGAAGAAAATGAAGTTGATCCTGCAGCACTTAGTCGAGGTGATAAACCAATGAATATAGTAGATCATCTGGATGAGTTTCGTTCTAGGTTATTAATAGTCCTGATAACTATTTTGGGATTAACCATCATAGGATTTTATTTTTCGGATATTCTTCTGGATGCAATTAATCGACCATTTATTGATTCAGGATATAAACTAAATATATTTAATCTTGTTGAAGGTTTTACCTTGAGGCTAAAAGCATCGTTTGTAAGTGGTTTGCTAATAGGTTTGCCACTTTTAGTATATCAATTATGGCAGTATATTAAGCCGGCTGTCGCCATTGAAAATCGTAAATTTGCTAAATATTCAAGTGTAGCAGCAATTTTTTTATTTTATGGTGGTTTATCTATGACATACTTTTATCTTCTACCTCTTTCAATTAAAGTTCTTTTAAACTTTACACCTCCAGACATGGACAATATGATTAATGCATCAAAATATTTCAACTTTGCTGTTCTTTTTTCAATTGCAATAGGTATTACATTTGAAATGCCTATTATCATTATGATATTGACACGCATAGGAATTGTTTCACCATCATTTTTAATTAGCAAACGCAAATATGCAATAGTTCTTATATGGATTTTTGCTGCTGTAATAACTCCTACAACTGATCCATTGACACTATCCCTTGTAGCTCTTCCATTAATGTTATTATACGAACTGTCTATCATAATATCAAAATTTATGGTTATACGGAAAAAACGCAAGGAACTATCGCAATAACTATTTGACTTTTTTTTAATAATTTTTTGATATTGAATTAAAATAGAATTATTTAAAATAATATTTTATGAGGTGAAATATGGCAATTAAATATCTTGACCAGATTAACGTCAACAATAAAAAAGTTATGATTAGAGCTGATTTTAATGTTCCGTATGATAAAAACATGAACATCACTGATGATACACGAATTACCGCAACATTACCTACTATTGAATATTGCCTTAAACAAAATGCCATTGTTATACTTGTTTCACATTTAGGAAGACCAAAAGGAAAGATAGTCCCGGAAATGTCACTAAAACCAGTAGCTAAACGTTTATCTGAATTGTTAAAAAAAGAAGTACTTTTTATAGACAAACCTATAACTCAAGGAATTCAGGAAGAAATAAACAAACTAAAACCAGGTGATGTCGTTTTACTTGAAAATATTAGATTTTATCCAGAAGAAGAAAAAAATGATGAAAGTTTTGGTAAGCTTTTGGGTTCATTGACAGATGTATATGTTAACGATGCATTTGCCACTGCTCATCGAGGCCATGCTTCAAATGAGGCTATAACGCGGTATGTAAAAGAATGTGTTGCTGGCTTTTTAATGAAAGAAGAACTGGAGTATTTTAAGAAAGCGCTGGTACATCCTGAAAAACCAGTAACCGCTATAATAGGTGGCATCAAAATTTCTACAAAAATTGATGTTTTAAAAAATATTATTCCTAAAGTTAATAATCTTCTTATTGGCGGTGGCATGTCATATACATTTTTAAAAGCATTGGGCTACAATGTTGGCAAATCAGTTGTGGAAGATGATCACCTTGCTACTGCAAAAGAAATTATGGAGCTTGCAAAGAAATATAATGTTAATTTGATGTTACCTGAAGATATTATTGTTGCTAACAAATTTGATAGTCCCGAAGGGAAAGAAGTAGTTCCCATTAATAATATTCCTGATAACAAAGAGGGTGTTGACATAGGTCCAATAACTCGCAAAAAATTTTCCGATGTCATTAAACAATCCAAAACAATAATATGGAATGGGCCATTAGGAGCATTTGAAACAAAAGATTTTGCTGATGGAACCAATGAAATTGCCAAAGTGGTAGCTGAGTCAGCTTGTACCAGCGTTATTGGCGGTGGTGATACTGGTGCTGCAATAAATGCTTCAGGCTATGCAAATAAGATGACATATATTTCCACAGCAGGTGGTGCTTTTCTAGAACTTATGGAAGGGAAAGTGCTCCCTGCAGTAAAGGCTTTAGATAAATAGTATCTATCACCAATATTAGTTAATACAAAAGCGGGTTAATTAAACCCGCTTTTGTATTGAAAAGCGAAATGATTAAGCAATGCATATTATGATATATTTAGCACATTCTTAATTGTTGCAACAAGATTATCGGGATTGACTGGTTTTTGAAAAACACCATTAAAACCTAATTTATCAATTTCAATATTGGTTGCAGTGGCTGTTCCAATACTACTTAATAGATAAATAGGTAAATTGGGGTTATCCTTTTTTAATTCCTGAGCAACTTTTGTACCAGCATCTATCCTTTCCATCATCATGTCGCATAAAATTAAATCCGGCTTGGTTTTACTTACAGCTTCGATGCCTTCCTTGCCACTCATTGCAGTAACAACATCAAATGCATTAGCTGTAAGAATAGCTTTAATTGAATCTAAAATATCTGGATCATCATCAATTACTAATATCAGTTTTTTACTTGCCATACTATCACTCCTGATTTTAATCTAAAATAAAGTTTAACCTGTAATACAACATGAAAAACGATTCAAAATAACTTCTGAAATAAAATTATATGCAAGCTGCAAATTAGAATTTGCCTGTTCTGACATCGGTAATCCTAATTCCCAGTTATACCCCTGTATTGCAAGCATATAACTTTCAGGTTGCTTTTTATACAAATCATTGCAAAGAGCAACTATAGATTCAGCCGACAAATAGTGCGTAGTGAACGTTATGGTATCTGCCGGCTGAATTGTATAAAATACAAATGGTTTATCAATGTTAAATGCTGCATCAATAAATATTACTTTATCATATTCTGAAATAGTCAATGCATCTTCAATATTGAGCTGATAATTATAATCAACATCAACATGATGTTTTAATTGTGGATTATTTTCTACCATGGTTGCCAGTTCTATACCCAATCCATCATCCTGACGTCCAGGATTACCATATCCGTATATTAAGCACTTAACATCTGGCATTGCTATTTCCTTTTTTGATCCAGTATGTTACCGTCAGCATCTACAAGTGAAACTTCAAGAGGCATATTACCAATTGCATGAGTTGCACAACTTAAGCAAGGATCATATGCACGTATTGCTACCTCAACTGCATTGAGCATACCTTCAGTTATTTCCTTCTTTCCATTGATGGTATTCATAGCTACCCAATTAACAGCTCTATTCATAGGTTCATTGTTGTTTGTTGTCGATACTATCAAATTAGCCATTTCAATCTGATCGTTATCATTAATACGATAATGATGGAATAAGGTTCCTCGAGGTGCTTCTATTAAGCCAACGCCTTCTTTAACTTTCTTTCCTTTAGCAACCAGTTTATCACCTTGAAGATCTGAATCTTTTAAAAGCTGTTCTATCATTTCAGCTGAATGTAATAATTCTATCAATCGTGCCCAATGCATATGCATTGACATGTTATTGGGTTTTCCCTTTGTATATGCTTTAAATTCTTCAAATTCTTTTTGAGCTAAGGGAGTTGGTATAAAATCTGCAGTATTCAGACGTGCCAGCGGACCAACTCTGTACCAACCATCTTTTTTACCCAGCGATTTGAGATATGGGAATTTCATATAACTCCATGATTTCACTTCCTCACCAACATATTTCAAATAATCCTGGTAGTCCACATCATTCAATATTTTCTTACCGTCAGAATCAACTGCTCGTAAAACACCATGGTAAAGATCAAGAGCTCCATCTTTTCTAACAAGGCTTAAATGACTTGATGGGAATGTTGCAAAGCTATCGATAAAATCTTTATTCTTTTTATGGTAATCTTTGAATATATCTAAAGCAGCCTTTGCCCACTCTATCATCTTTGTAATATTCATTGGGTCTTGACCTTTAAGGAACTCATCCCGTTCCTGAATACTTAAATTTTTATTAATACCACCAGGGATGGCACCTGTACCATGTATTTTCTTACCGGCAGTTGCTCTAATTATTTCCTGCCCAAATTTACGCATCATAACACCCTGAACTGCTAAATCGGGAAATTTTAGAGCAACACCAATAACATTTCTGATAGCTGGATCAGCATCTACACCAAACAGTAAATCAGGTGATACAAGATGAAAAAAGTGTAATGCATGTGATTGGAACATCTGTCCATAATGCATTAATCTGCGCATCTTTTCAGCAGTTGGTGTTAATCCATCAGGTCCAGCACCAACAATAACATCCATCGCTTTAGCTGCTGCTAAATGATGGCTAACAGGACATATTCCACAGAGGCGTTGCACTAAAACAGGTGCTTCCCAGTATGGTCTGCCCTGTACAAAACGTTCAAATCCTCTGAATTCAACAATATGGAACCTTGATTCCAAAACATTGTTCTGAGGATCAAGCTGAATGGTCACTTTACCATGACCTTCTACCCTTGTTACAGGTTCTATCGTTATTTTTCTAGCCATATAATTTCATCTCCTGAAAAAAATTAATCAAACTTAACAACTTCATATGGTAAATCTAACTCTTTACCTGTCAGAAGTGCAACCAATGCTTCCCAGATTAAATCTGCACGTGGAGGGCATCCCGGCAAAAAATAGTCAATTTTCACTATTTCATGGCATGGATACACTTTATCAAGAATCATTGGCAATTCATCATCGTTTGGAATTATATTATCATCAACTGTTGGGCATTTAAGGTATGCTTCTTCTAAACATTCTTTCACTGAAATGCCATTACGCATTGCAGGCAATCCGCCCATTATAGCACATTCCCCTACTGATATTAATATCTTACAATTCTTTCGGAAAAGTTTCAAATTTTCAACATTCTCACTATTGCAGCATCCCCCTTCTATCAATCCAATATCACACTGCTTAGTAAATGTTTTGATATCATCAATTGGAGATTTATTAAATTCTACCAATTCAATTAATTTTAAAATTCTATCATCAATGTCCAGTAAAGACATATGGCATCCAAAACAACCTGCCAGTGAAGCTGTTGCGACAACGGGTTTACTCATTGTATTCCTCCATCAATCTTCATTATGATAATCATTACATTTTTTCAATTTCACTACCTATTGGTTTAGCATCAAATTTACGTTTACCAATTGGTATTGCAAAACCTACTTCCTTCTTTAAGATAGCACCAACAGGGCATAAATCCATAGCCTTTTTTGCCATATCATCGGTTATATTGGCAGCTAATTCCTTATCCACTGTAATTTCTACATGACCACCCCTGTTAACCATACCAAAAATACGCTTACCATCTGATGTTGTAATACCACGAACACACCGTAAGCACTGAACACATCTATTGCGTTCAATAATTATCTTTGGCAAAGAAGCATCAAGCGTTCGTTGAGGAAACAAAAATGGGAATCGAGGTGCCATCATTTTATAGCGATATCCTAAAGCCTGCAACTCACAATTACCACTTTTTTCGCATGTTGGACACATGTGATTGCCTTCTACAAAAAGCATTTCAACAATGGCTTTGCGATAATCTTCAAGTTCAGATGTTTTGTTTTCTACAACCATGCCTTCTGTTACTGGTGTTGTACATGCAGCCATATTTCTGCCACCAACCTTAACTGTACAAATACGACATGTACCAGCAGGTTTCAAACCTTCAAAATGGCATAAAGTAGGAATATAAATGCCATTATCTTTTGAGGCTTCTACAATAGTTTGACCTGGCTTTGCTTTACAGGATTTTCCATCTATAGTAAAATTTATTGTACTCATATTAATGTTCCTCTACCTTTGGAATTCTTCCTGCTGTTTTACATGATTCTTCGACAGCAGCTAAAAGATCAAATGTGGATACATAATCAGTATCCTTCTTAACTTTTGCTTCATATATCTCTCTGAAATTCTGGATTGTTGTATAAATTGGATTAGGTGAAGTTTGTCCAAGACCACATCGGCTTGTAGCTTTAACTATTCTACACCATTCTTCCAGTTCTTGAATATCCTTTGCTGAAGCTTTACCGGATATTATCTTTTCCAGTTTTTGTTTCAATATAACGTTACCTGCTCTACAAGGAACACACCATCCACATGACTCTTCAACAAAAAAGTCCATAAAATTATGTACTATCTCAAGCAAATCACGGTTTGGCCCTATTATTATTATAGAACCGCCTGTGGCTAAATCATCAAAACAAATCCTTCTTCCAAAATCTTTCTTTCCTATACATGTTCCAGAAGGGCCACCAACCTGCACTGCTTTTGCAGTTCTTCCGCCAACTAATTCTAATAATGTTGAGATAGTTGTCCCAAATTCAACCTCATATACTCCAGGATTATCGCAATCTCCTGAGACACTCAATAGCTTGGTACCTTTGGATTGCGCCGTACCCATCTTTGCAAACCATTCGCCGCCTTCCAGCATTATGCGTGTTGTACAGCAAAGAGTTTCAACATTATTTACTGTTGTTGGATATCCAAGATATCCTTTTTCTACCGGGAATGGTGGTCTGTTTCGAGGTTCTCCTCGTTTTCCTTCAGCTGATTCAATGAGTGCTGATTCTTCACCACAAATATAAGCACCTGCACCCATCTGAATTCTAATATCAAAGTCAAATCCTTTACCGGCAATATTTTTACCTAAAATATTTTTAGCTTTTAAATCATCAAGTATCTTTTCAAGATACTTTTTCAAATACAGGTATTCAGCCCGCAAATAAAGAACTCCTTCACTTGCACCAACAGCATAACCTGCAATTGCCATACCCTCAAAAAGCATATGAGGTAATTCAGTTAAAATCACCCTATCTTTGAAGGTTCCTGGTTCACCTTCATCAGCGTTACATACAACATAGTGTTTTGCACCCTGAGCTTTTCTGCAAAATTCCCACTTCATACCTGTTGGGAATCCTGCACCACCTCTACCGCGCAAATTAGCAATTTTAACTTCTTCAATTACATCTTCAGGTTTCTTTGCAAGTGCAACCTTAATTGCTGCTCCCTTTTCATATGGTGCAAACAATACAGGACCTTTCCTCATAATGTTGT
The DNA here is from genome assembly GCA_035420565.1 of Spirochaetota bacterium. Taxonomy (GTDB): domain Bacteria; phylum Spirochaetota; class UBA4802; order UBA4802; family UB4802; genus UBA4802. The sequence goes on from DAOLVF010000011.1 coordinate 18,804, forward strand.
TCTTTACCATAGAGCGAACAAGCTCTGATTGATTTGCTCCATCTCCGTATTCTTTCACAAGATCGTTAATCTTTTTACCAGCTTTCATACCTGCTACGATATCTTGTACTTTATCCTTACTTAAATGAGTAAATACAACCCCATTAATTATTGCAGCAGGCTCCTGGTCATTCATTCCGATACACGAAGTATCATACAACCCTATAAGGCCATCTGAAGTTGTCTTGCCAAACGTACAACCCGCTGCTTCTTCAAACGCTTTAGCAACAGCAGCACGACCCTTCATGATAGCTACTGCACTGTTATTCAGATATATTGTATATTTACCTCTGGGCGTTTTAGTGAAAAAGTGATAGAAGGTGATAACACCATCTACATCCACTGTTGAGATATTTAATGCCCTGGCAATCTGAACAACAGCATCATCCGACACACAACCCAGTTCATTCTGAACATCAGAAATAATGTCCATAAGACGGGTTTTGTCGTTACCATACTTTGAAACAACCTGTTTAACAACCGCATCTAAGCTTGCCATATTACCTCTTTTAATATTTATTAATAATATTATAGATATTAAAAATTTAATGATTGATACAATAAATATAACTACTAAAGATTACTATGTACAATCCTCTAAAAATAACATTATATTTCAATTAAAAAATTAAACCTCCTATTCTTTTTTACTTATTTGTAATAAATAATGTTATTATATTAACACGATATGCTACCATTAATAATTATTTATACAATGGAATGTTTTATCCACTATAAAAAATTCAACTAAAATTATAAAACATACATTATTGGAATCACTACAAATATAGTATACCATATCTTTTTGGTGAAACAGATTAAATAATTGATAGTACAAAATAAAGAATGCCATTTAAAATGGCACTCCTTTTACCATAATGAAATAAAAAAGAATTATAATGAAATACCGTGATGCACTTTTTAATCAAAAAAAAAAACGGCGGTACAACTCCCGCCGTCATGTATGTCAATTACTACCGTTACTTTGCATCCCACTTCCCCTGTTTCCGCAACTCTTCCGTTATTTCCTTTGCTTTTTCTATAAGTGCCATTAAATCAACCTTCCCTGTCTTGTTCATAGGGAATTGCTGGCAAACGGGCCATAACTCTACATGAATGGGGCGTTTGTAAGAAGCTATTCCCGTACTGTATTATCCTTTCAACAGCACTTATGGCTGCGGAAGATTTTTTTCAACCGAACTTACAAGGTGGTCAGTGCTGATGGCAAATGCTACCCTTACCGGAGTGTTTCTATCTACTCAGCGTCATCCTGACTTTAATCGTTTATTAAAGGCTGAAACCCTCAAGGCACGGTATGAACACTCAAAGATAAATAGACTCGACATTGACAGAACGGTACAGCTACTTATGTACATCATGAACGAGGAAAAAGCTTTTGCAGACGAGGAGCTATCCCTGTCGCAGCTTGCCGATGAACTTGACATAAGGCAACAACAACTCTCCCGGATATTAAATGAGAAGTTGAATAAGAATTTTTCTGGGTTTGTGAACGAATTCAGAATAGAAGAAGCGAAGAAAATGCTGCTTGAGGAACCAAAACGATCCATACTGTCTATAGGCATATCGGTCGGATTTAACTCCGCAACATCCTTTAACCTTGCCTTTTCACGGTACGAAGGATGTTCCCATTGAACATACAGGAAAAAATATTTGAAACAAACTATAAAGCCATAAATTTTACTTCTGCAATGATGTAGATGTCATACTTTCCAAAAAATAATTGCAAAATTAATACCCTTTTGTTATGGTTACCTCACAATTATCAAAGCGGGTGTAATTCAGTGGTAGAATGTCAGCTTCCCAAGCTGAACGCCGTGGGTTCGAGTCCCATCACCCGCTCATATGTGTTAATTTTTATTTGTTCCATCATTTACGTTATAAAAAATCTCTATGCTTGCTTTTAAAATTATATGTATTTTCTATCACCCATGTGATATACTTTGTAGTGATTGTGGTATATACTATTTTTATATACCATTACCATTATTATTTGTGATACTGTAATGTAGCCATCATGCATAAAATTAATAATAAAATTCAGCTTCCAGCACATTCATTAATTGCTGCAATAGGCAATACACCTCTCATTGAACTTACGAAACTTTCACCTTCCAATACAACAATTTTAGCTAAATTTGAAGGTACCAATCCCAGCGGATCTATAAAAGATCGAACCGCATGGTACATGATTAAGTCCGCTATTGAATCTGGCAGGTTAACTCATGATAAAATAATTTTAGAACCCACCAGCGGCAACACAGGGATTGGTCTGGCTATGGTTGGCTCGGTGTTAGGTTTTCAGGTAACGCTGTGCATGCCTTCATGTGTAAGTGTTGAACGTCAGCACACCTTAATTGCATTTGGTGCACACCTGATATTGACAGACGGTTGTATGGGAACTGATGGTGCAATTATCCAGGCTCAGAAGATGTGCATGGAAGACCCAACCTATTTTATGCCCAATCAATTTTCAAATCCTGCCAATGTCATGGCGCACTATGAAACTACCGGCGTTGAAATTCTTCAACAAACAGCAGGCGCTATTGACGCTTTCGTAGCAGGATTGGGTACTACCGGTACCATTATGGGAGTTGCCCGTCGCCTTAAAGAACATAATTCTTCAATCAAGATTATTGGTGTTGAGCCTCCACCCGGTCATTCCATACAGGGTTTAAAAAATATGCAGGAGGCGATAGTTCCTGAAATTTATGATCCCGGCTTATTAGATGATATTATCACCATTGATGATGAAACTGCCTTTGAGTATTCACGAAAATTAGCCTTACAGGAAGGATTATTCTGTGGTATGTCAAGCGGTGCTGCTGTTGCTGGCGCTGTGAAGGTTGCACAAGGTATGAAGCATGGTAATGTTGTCACCATACTGCCCGATCGTGGCGATAGATACCTATCTACTTCGTTATTCCAGTCTATATGCGCAAAATGCCCACCGTGATTTGTTAGTTTACTATGATTTGTAGTTCCTGACCTGTGATTCGATGCATAGTATTAGTTATCACAGGCAATTTTACCCTGCAAACCTGTACTTGAATTAGTGGTGATGGTAACAGGTAATAGCTGTCCTACCTTACTTCTGGTATGATGATTACTTTCAAGTTTTACCTTGAGATAATTGTCTGTGAGGGCTACTATACTATCATTACCTTTTTCAATAACAGCTTCCCGTGTTGCATGGATAAATTGTTTTTTATACTGTAATGAACATTTTTGTGCAGCATTTCGCAATTGCTCTGCTCTCATCGCAACAATGTCATGAGGGATAGTTTTACATTCACTGGAGCAAGTACCTTCACGCGGCGAATAGGTAAACTGATGAATATATGCAAACTGGCACTCAGTGACAGCCTGCAAGGTCAATGCAAAGTCACTATCGCCCTCAACTGGATACCCTACAATTATATCAGTACCAATAGCTATATCAGGCAGTACCCTTTTCATTTTTTCAACACAATGCATGTAATAAGTAAAATTATAGGGACGACGCATGTGTTTTAAAACAGCATCAGAGCCCGATTGCAGCGGCAGATGTATATGATTGCAAACCTTATGGTGAGAAAGCATGGCAAGAAGTCCATCATCAACATGAACAGGCTCAACCGACGTAACCCTGACCCTGAATTTGCCATCCAGTTGAACAATTTTTTCAATAAGCTGCGCAAGCGAGTAACCTTTATCATGATATTTACCAATGGTTATACCCGTTAAAACAATCTCGGGACATTGTGAATCAATAAGGTAGCGGGCATGATTGATAACATCATCTATTGGCCGGGATTGTGGTACACCACGCACTGCTGGAACAATACAATAAGAACAATGACCGTCACAGCCATCCTGAATCTTAATATAACCACGGGTACGCATATAGGGTAAGGCAAATGGAGATGTTTTAGTTTCAAAATGATTTAAAGACTTTTGCTTTGTGTTGTCGATAGTTCCTAGTAATGAAATCAATTGCCCTTTTTGTTCATTGGTATAAGCAGCAATAACTTCATCCATTGTTTCAATTTCATGTTTATGGGTTTGTACCATACATCCAGTAACGATAACACCACCTGATTTTGAAAACCGCGCACCCTGCCGTATATAGTTGCGGCACTTTTTATTGCTTTTATCCGTTACCGTACAGGTATTGATGATAACAATGTCAGCTAAGCTTCCAAATGGCACAGCAGTAAAACCAGAGGCTAACAATTGTGAGGCTATCTGTGCAGATTCATATTGATTGCATTTACATCCCAGTGTTTTAATTGAAAAAGTCTTTTCATGCATTGTTCTCTTGTCTTTTAATCTCCATGAAAATAGTTCGCAGTCTGGTAATTGCTGTAAGATTAGTAGCAACAGCCATTAGTATCATAGCGCTAATCATAACTATTTCAGGATTTACATTTGTATTTTTAAATAGTACCTGGAAAAAGGGATGCAACACTGAAACTATGCATAAAGTAAACAAGCGCTCTGCACGCTGCATAACACCTCGCGTAGTAGTTATGCCAATAGCTTCACCTCGTGCTTTGGTATAACTTACTAATTCCGAACCAATTAATGTAGCAATAGTGGCAAGGCATGCAATAAAATTATTTTGATAATAAAGTGCAATGCCTAATAACACAACACCTTCACTGTATCTATCAGCACATGAATCCCAGTATGCTCCAGATTTTGTAACGGTGTTAGTACTCCTTGCAACCCTTCCATCAATAATATCAAGGGTAGCACTAACAATTAATATCCATCCTGCCAAACCAAAATTTCCACTATAAAAATAATAAGCACTTATAAAAGCTGTAATAAGCGATAGAGTTGTAATCGCATTAGGTTTAATTTTAAAATAAATAAAGAAATTAATAAAAGGCTTATTAAGCCAGTACCAATATTCTCTGAAAAATAAACCTAAAAATGTTTCATGCATTCGACTTGCTATCTCAGGATCTTTTTTCCTTCGTGGATAAATAAAAATGAATATAATGCAACTCAAAAGAGTAATTGCATTTATGATAATCAACGGCAAAAGCGATTGCACTATTTCATTTTGCATTACAGTAATCATATACTATTACCTATTATTTATTTTTTTTATTATAAAATATTTGTTTCATGGTACAGGCAAGAATCATAGTAAAAAATGCTACTTACAGTCAAGTCAATTTTTTTGAATATCAATTCAAAGAGCACAATACACGCAACTTTACAAAAAATTATATACTTTAACATATACAATATAATGGTATGCTTAATTTATTATTTTTCCTTTGTCATCCTGTAGAGAAATCGTGCACGTTCATTTGCAGGGTCTATCGTCAGTGCTTTTTGTGAATAGTAACTTGCTTTATCTTTATTTTTATGCTTTAGATACAATTCCGATAAGGCAATGTATGCATCAATATGTGTAGGGTCAAGCTCAATAATTTTTTCAAATGTTTTTTTAGCAGCCACATCATCTGGTTCAGGACTTTTATAATACATAACTCCCAGCATATACAATAGTTCCACGGCTTCAGGATTTATTGAAAGTGCCTCATTTGCATATTTCATACCTTCTTTAAGATAGTGTTCCTTTAATTTCTTAGGTATGTTGGTTTCATATGCTTCAATATATCGTGTTTTAGCCATTAAATATAACAATTCATAATAATCCTGTTTATCTACCATTCTATCTTTATTTTTATATGCTTGTTCAAATTCTGTAAATGCAAACTGATAAACATTATCATTATAATATAGTTTTCCTAATGCTAAATGCGTTTCAGGATAATTCATATCCATTATGATTGCTTCATTATATTCTTTTATGGCATTACCATAATCACCTATATTAACATAATAATCGCCTCTTGCTTTATGGACTTTAGCATATTCTGGATATGCTCCATCAAAACGTTGTACAACCCTATCACCAATAGTTGACAACCTAAAATATCCATAACCAATAAGCATATCCCCAAATGATTGTGAGTGAAATATGTTTTCAACGGTAAAACGCGAAACAATCAAATTATTTGAATTAATAATAAACAGTGTAGTACCCTTATGTATTCCTTCGGTATTATATAATCGTGCAGTTATTTTCGTTTTTGGTTGTACAGTACGTGTTAACTCCTGTTTTGCAGCATCTTCTCTTACACCAATACTTAAAATTCTACCCTTAACTATCGCCTTCCATGCAACATAATCATTTTGAGTATAAAATATTTTAATAATCTGATTGGGATTATCATATTTCATATGAGTATCCGGAAAAATTGTTATCTCAATCAGTAAACAAAATGTAATGAAAAAAAATATTTTTATAATTATTATGGATGGAAAATTTTTCATTATCTATTTTTCCTTAAAATATAGCAAGGGATTTAAAGGAGTTAAATATTTGCGGATTTCAAAATGCAAATGTGCTCCTGTAACTGAACCTGTCATGCCACTTTTTGCAATTTCCTGACCTTTTTCTACAGTATCGCCTTCCACAACTAAATTATTGCTATTATGTCCATAAACAGTTATATAGCCTTTATCATGCTTAAGGATTATAACATTACCATAGCCATCTTTCCACCCTGAAAATATAACATTACCATCTAAAGCAGCTTTGACGGTAGTACCAGGTTCACAACTGATATCTAATCCACAGTGAAATTGCTTACCTTTACCTAATGGATTCCTTCGAGTTCCAAATCCGGAAGTAATTTTACCCTGAACAGGCCACAACAGTGAAAGATTTATATTATTTGATTTATTAATATTCCCGGTAACATTATTTTTTGCAATTGATTTATTATCTCTCAATACATCACCGGGATTTTTTTTTATCACCTCTACTGCATCAGGAATAAATATTTTCTGACCAGACAGTACTTTATTAGCATTTTTCAATTCATTATGTTTTATAATCCTATCAGGAGAAACATTATACTGGCGAGCAATTACATATAGTGACTCACCCTTTTTAACCTGGTACAATACTCCATTTTTATTGGGAACCATTATAGTTTTCCCTGGTTTTAATAAATCAGGGTTATCAATTTCATTAGCCATAATTATTAATTTATAATTAACATTAAACTTTTTTGCAATCTTCCATATATTATCATTTTTTTTTATTGTATATTTAGAAAGATGCCAGCGCTTATCGTTATTTTTAAGCTTTTCAATATCAAAACTTTTTTCTTTCTTTTTGTCATCCTTTTTATCTATCTTTTTATCATTGTGTTCGATAGTTACTATATTATTAATATCAATGTCATCATCAAAACTATCGTCATAAACAATCTCACCTTCTGTTTCAGCAGGTGACATATCATCTTCCATTTTAACACCATCGATGATAAGCTTATTTTCTACTGAATTAAGATTAGACGCTGCGCTAATTCCTTTGTTATTTGATTTTCCGGGAATTAATGTAAAAATACAGATTACAAGGATAAATAGAATAGAGAAAAATCCATAGATACTATTATTTATTTTCCTTTTTTCAGGAAAGGTATATCGTTTAAAATCATACATGCAAAGCCTACCCAGAACTATATAAATTTGTCATTAAAATACCATACTATTATATTCGACATCTGCTGTTACATGAATTAATCAATTTAAATGGTGATATTTCAGTTCAATGTTTTTGTTTATGATTGATTGCTGCTTTTTATGATGAGTGGTTTCAATTATTTTTATCATTCTTTCTTTTAAATTGATGATACCTTCACCAGTTAAACATGAACCAATAATTGAATCAGGGTATAACAGCCGTACATGATGTATAACATCGGGCGAAACAATATCGCATTTATTAAAAAATAAAATATTGGGTTTATTATTAGAATCTAACAATTGCAGTTCATGGGCAACAACTGCTACTGCCCTATCAATATTTATATCCAATCCAACAACATGAATAATAAAATCAGAATATTTTATTTCTTCAAGAGTTGATTTAAATGATTCAATAAGATGTGACGGGAGATTGTTAATAAATCCAACGGTATCTGTAAGTAATACATTGTGTTGGTTATCTAAATAAACACTTCTTGTATATGGATCAAGGGTAGCAAATAGTCTATCCTCTACAAACAAATCATCTTTAGCCAATATATTTACCAATGTGGATTTACCTGCATTTGTATAACCTACTACAGCACCAATTATTTCATTATGTAAACGTTGCTGCCTTTGTAGATCTCTTCTATGTGATATGTGAATTAATTTTTTTTTCAGTGTTGTTATTCTTCGTAATATATGTCTCCTGTCAGTTTCCAACATCTTTTCTCCGGGTCCTCTGGTGCCTATTCCGCCACCTAAACGGGATAAAACTCCACCCAAACCCTTGAGACGCGGGAGGATATAGTTAAGTTGTGCAAGCTCTACCTGAATTTTTGCTTCTGTTGTTCTTGCTCGTCTTGCAAAAATGTCTAAAATAACCTCAGTTCTACCTATAACTCTGCAGTGTAAATAATTTTCTAAATTGCGTATTTGTACCGGCCTGATTGTATTTAGATCAAAAACAACAAGTTTTATAGATTGTTCTGCAATAAGGTTCTTTATTTCAGTAAGTTTACCCATTCCAATCAAGTATGCTGGATCAAAAGCCATGCGCTTAACAATATAGCGCGTTACTACAACTGCACCTGCTGTATGCACCAATTGTGTTAATTCATCCAGTGAATGTGATATTTCTGATTCATCAGCTTCAGGTAGCAACACACCAATAAGGATTGCTCTTTCTTTTTCTGAAATAGGAATCCTATTTACTGATGCATCCATGCATTATTACCTTTGAACCAACTGATATGGCATTTTTTTTAAACCAACCTTTATTGACTTCCAATGCATAACGAGCAGGGTATTTTGATGAGTATTCTGGAAAAGTCTGGAATGGATTCATATCATGCATATCATTGATAATACCATTGGCATCAATAAAAGCAATCGATAAGGGAATAGCGGTATCTTTCATCCAGAAAGTTCGGTAAGTTTCATCTGCAAAAACAAACAGCATACCGCAATCATCACATAATGCAGTTCTATTCATCAATCCAGTTGCATGCTCTTCATCCGTGAGAGCTATCTCAACATTGCATTGTATTTTTTCATTTAATGTATTAACTATTGTTATGATACAATGCCGTTTATCATTAGCATATATATATCCACTATGATTGGTAAGGAAAGCATAACCATAAATCATTGAACAGAAAACTACTATACTACTCATATATATTAATATAATTTTTTTTCTCATTTTTTCAATAAGTCATTTAAATTGATGTCGCTATAATTAAAACTCATTAATATATTCAATACGTATAATCCTGTTTGGATTTTCATGCTTCTGGAAGAGTACATCAAATTCAATGCCCAGTCGCTGCATGTATGAATATCGCATGCCCACATTATAAAGCCAATCCTCGGGATTACTGAAATTATAATAAACACGTTCCATCTCTGCTTTGAAAACAAACATATCACCCAGTGGAATATCAAACGATAAAAAATATGAGGTATCTTCGGGAACATAATCGGGCTGTGTTGGCATTCGCATACCAAAATGTATATGCTGTTCATCATCAAAAAGATATATAGGTTTTGTTATTACAAAATAAGGGCCATAAATTACCTGGTCAAGATCATTTTTGCTATTATATGTTTTACCCTCTTCACCAATGTAGAATGAATCATAGCCAATGGCAAATGAAATGGGGAACATCTCCCATCCATCGGTAAACTTTATCTTGCCTACAACGCCTGGAACATTTGGATCAGGATCATCTTTCCCTATTGCACTTTGACAATCAAATGAAGCACCAAGATAAAAATTATTGTGCAGTCCAAGAAATGCTTTTAGTTCAACTCCACCGTTGTCATAACCTAAAAATGATAATTGATAGGTGCCACGTGCAATAGTATAGGCAGTAGGAGTATCTATTACCGTTGTATTGCGAACGTAATATTGAGCATATGCAACATCAAAGCATAAAATACACATTATAATCATTATTAATTTTTGCATTATTGTAATACCATCCAGGTTATTTTGAAATAGGATATTTAATTATATATTTATATTCGGCTAATATCAGCACAATTTGAGTATTTCATTTTGTATCTGGAAGAGTTTTTCTATACCCTTTTTGGCGATAGTTATCATGGAATCAAGTTCATGGAAAGCATATGAACGTTTTTCACCAGCACCTTGAATTTCAATAATCTGGTAATTGCTGTCCATAACAAGATTCATGTCTACGTCACACTGTGAATCCTCTGCATAGTCTAAATCTAACAGTAAGCTATCACCTATATATCCAGCTGATATTGCAGCAACCATGGCAATTACAGGGTTAACATCTATTACATTGCGATGTATCAATTTCTGGATAGCTATCTGTAAAGCAATGTATGCACCGGTAATGGCTGCAGTACGTGTACCACCATCAGCCTGTAGAACATCACAGTCAACAACCAATGCAATATTTTGTAATGCAGTTAAATCAACCACTGTTCGCAAGCAGCGTCCTATCAGACGCTGTATCTCAACCGATCTTCCATCAGGTTTTATCCTATTTCGTTCTGTTCTTGGAACAGTAGCATAGGGAAGCAATGTATACTCTGCTGTTAACCATTATACTCTGCTGTTAACCATCCCGTACCTTTATCCAGTGCATGCTGGGGCACCTGGTTTGAGCATGATACAGCACATATAACCTGAGTGTTCCCGCATTGATACAGTACTGAACCCAGGGCATTGGGGCAATAGTCTGTATAAACTGTCACTTCACGCATTTCATTGTACTGTCTTTTGTTCTTTCTCAAGTAACTCATTTTGCCTCTTCAACTCTTTAAGTTCTTCCAGATCCTTTATTTTTTTATCA
>DAOLVF010000011.1:29837-35396 GCA_035420565.1 Spirochaetota bacterium
CTCATTTTGCCTCTTCAACTCTTTAAGTTCTTCCAGATCCTTTATTTTTTTATCAACATTTTTGTGGTATGGATCATAATCACTGGCTTTTTTAAACTCTTCAAGGGCACCATCTATATCATCCGTTATAAAGTATTTGATACCACGTTGATAATGTGCCTCAGCTTTTAGCTTATCCTCTATTGTAATTACCCTGGGAATAAGTTTAAATGTTACTGTGAACGAGTAGATTGGTCCAAATACTCCAGCATCCTGATATGACGCATCTATGACAAATGCAACATTTTTAATTGCATAGTTAAAACCCATACCAAAAGTATATGTTCCAGCATCATTAAACCTATAGCCTGTTCTGAAAAATAAGATATCAAGATAATTTAACTCAATACCGGTATTTACTCTAAAGCTTTCATTAAATCCGGAGGTGAAATCATAAAGATCCGATGAATTAATGGCATTTTCTATAAAGTCAACATTAATCCCAAAAAAATGCGACATTTTATAGGAAACCCCGCCTCGTATTAACCGTGGCAGACTGTCATCGTTTGCATTGGTTCCTATATTTTGAACAGATAAACCAAATGATAAATTTTTTATAGGAGCATCAAATGGGGAATACATGGTAATACGTTTTAAAATACCTACATCAAAGGCAACAGAATGTAATTGCAAGGTATCTATCTTTTGATAAATATACTTGAATGATCCACCAATTTCCATAAACCCCAGTGAGTACCCATACGAAAGAATGCCGCTAACATTATAAAAAGTAACAGTACCTACTTTATTACCATTGATATCAATTTTGTCAAAGGGGGGAACCCAGAAAACAGATGTTGAAAATCCAAAAAAACCACCGTAAAGAGGTAAAGCTAATGATATATTTTCAAACCGTGAATCCAGTATCAATTCCTGATGCATTATTGACATTACAGGAAATTTTAATGTAGCAAGACCTGCAGGATTGTAATATATTGCGTTTATATCATTAACCTCTGCAGTAAAAGCTTCGCCCATTCCTAAAGGACGGCTCCCAACCCCAATTTCCAGAAAATCTGCACCTGAAGTTCCTCCTGAACCAGCAGCAAAGATAGTATTTATTGCATTAATGATGATAAATAATATAAGTAACAATAGGGAAAGTGTATATAGTATATATTTTTTATAATTTATCATATAATTGAATAATTACATTTTTACGAATATATATCACTCATGCTTTCGTACTATTGTTGATGCATAATGAAATTATAAAAGATATTCCAACAACTAATAACTAAAAACTATAGAGTATATATTCGTATTTATTATAATAAGTACATGACTAATTATAATTTATGCAATAAAAAAATAGTCAAGCTTAGATATTTTAAATATCCAATAATGCATTGAATACAAATAAGCAAAGTGAAGAATTGCTTTTTTATTTACGATTAATATTTTTTAAGCTTTTTAAATAAGCATATATAAATTTATTAATTTCTCCATCCATAACATATTCAACCGAACCCGTTTCTTCCCCTGTTCTATGATCCTTAACCATTGTGTATGGATGAAAAACATATGAACGTATTTGATTTCCCCATGCGATATCCTTCTTTTCACCAAATTTTTCCATTTTTTCTTTCTCTAATTCCTGTCTTTTCCGTTCGTACAATCTTGATTTTAAAATTTTCATTGCATATGCTTTATTCTTATGTTGTGAACGTTCATTCTGACATTGAGCAACAATTCCGGTTGGAATATGAGTAATACGCACTGCTGAATCAGTTCGGTTAACATGTTGACCGCCAGATCCTGATGCTCGGTAAGTATCTATCCGCAAATCAGATTCTTTTATATCAATATCAATATTGTCTGGTGCCTCAGGGATAACATCTACCGATGCAAATGACGTATGTCGCCTCTGATTACTATCAAATGGGGAAATACGAACCAACCTGTGGATACCGCTTTCCCCTTTTAAAAAACCATAAGCATACTGGCCTTTAATAAGCAAGGTTGCTTCTTTAATACCTGCTTCAATATCAGGCATATAATCCAGCACCTCAACCTCAAAATCATTATCTTCAGCCCATCGCATGTACATGCGCATCAACATACTTGCCCAATCCTGAGATTCGGTCCCACCTGCACCCGGATGTATCGTCATAATGGCATTTTTATCATCATCTGCACCTGATAACAATTCATATGTTTCCAGTTGCTCAAATCGGTTGCGAAATTGCTCAATCTTGCTGCCAATATCCTTCATTACGTCATTATCTTTCTCATCAATGGCCATTTCCAGCAAAACAATTGAATCTTCTACTTCTTGTTTTAAGGCAACCAATGGTTCGATAGTTCTTTTAAATTGAGTTATCTGCTGTTGAATCTGTGTGCAGTGCGCTTGATCCTGCCAAAAATTTTCTTTAAACGTTTCTTCTATTAGCAGGCTTAATTGCTTTTTTTTATCATCTATATTCAGTGTAGTATAAAGTTCACCAATATCATTCTTTATTTGGGACAATTCCCGTAACAGATCTTTTGTCTCAATTATTTCCAATGTATGTACTCCCATTTAATAATTACATAAAATACAATGACAATCTTTATTAATTACAATAAATATGCAATATAGCACACGGTCAATCTAAAATGGTTTTTTTTTGCACAAAGTGTTTATATAAATGATTAGCCATATCTGATTCCAATTCCTCGGCTGAATTAAAATATTTTCCTGTTATCTGATGCCATACATCATCAGTTTCCATACATAGATATATATATGTCTTATGAAATAGTTCCTGTAAATGCTTATACATAAAATGATACATTTTCACTCGTATAGGTTTAAAATAACGATATTTACCATCCCTTCCCGGAAACATTTCACCTGTTGTCATCATTTCATGATTAAATTTGTTCCGTAAAATTTCTCTAAAATGTAAGTGATATCTAAAACCTCCTAACGAAATCCATACAACCCGCTGTGGATTAATATACTGTTTCAATAATGCTATTATATTGTAATAATCCTCTTCCCAATTATCATACATAATAATGGGATCAAAATGGAAAGCAATATAATAACCTGCATCAATAGCCTTAACAGCTGCATTAATCCTTTCAGTCAACGATGCTGTACCATGCTCATACAGTGCTATATTAGCACTGGTATTTAAGCTCCATGCTAATACTGCATTGCCTTTTGTTTGAACATCAAGTAAATGATCAACGCTGGATGATTTTGTCTTTAATTCAAAAAAGATAGTATCATGAACAGAAAAAAATTGTATCAATTGCCTTCCCAAATTGGTTATTTCATCCATCATAAGTGAATCGGTAAATTCCCCGGTACCAATTCTATAGACCATTGATGATGAACAAGTTGTTACGAAATTATTCAATTCAGCAAAAAGTCGATCAGTATTATTAAACTGTATAATACCATAACTGTTCAAATAGATATGCATATAGCAATAAGTGCAATTATATAAACAATTAAAGCAGGTATTAATAACCCTGTACCTGCAACAGATCATATTTGGCGACCCAGGACAAACCTGATAAAATCTGCCTAAAAACGGCTTTATGATAATAACATCCTTTGAATCAATACAACTATCTTTCAACTCATTTACAATTAATACAAGATCATCTTCGTTTTTATACGGTATTTTATGAGGTATTGCTGTACTATAAAATCTTTTAACAATTTCATCATTAATATTTTTATGAGGATAAACAAGATACTGTATTTCGTTAATTGTTCTCATTTTCTAAAATTTTTCTTGAATTTTTTTTAGTTTACAATCTATTTTATCAACACATGGTCTATAGTAAATATAAATTTTTAATGGAGGAAATATTTATGGGATGCTTATTCTGCGATATTATTACAGGGAAAACACCTTCAAACAAAGTATTTGAAAATGATAAGGTTTATGCATTCAGGGATATAAGCCCGCAAGCTCCCTTTCACGTACTTGTTGTACATAAAGAACATATAAAAAACATTGATGAACTTACCCCAAAAAACAGCTATATCATCAATGATATTTTCCTTGCAATAAAAAAAATAGCTGAGCAGGAAAAATTGGATAAAGGGTATCGCGTTATCATTAATAATGGATCTGCTGCAGGTCAGGTAATATGGCATCTGCATGTACACATTCTGTCAGGTAAAGACGATTTGGGTCCTATGCTTGTGCAATAGTAGTTTTGCGTTTTGGTATAGTTACAATAACCCTTTCAATTGCACGATCAGTTGCTCTTTCAATCTGGAATGTTATATCCATGTAGCGGATTTTTTCTCCTGGCTTTGGTATATATCCCATTTGATATAATAAAAATCCAGCTACCGTTTCAAAATCATGTTTTTCTATTTTTATACCAAATCTGCGCTGAAAAAATTCAATATCTAAATTACCGGCAATACTGTATTTCCATGGAGCTATCTCTTTAATTGATTCATCCTGAGGATGATCCCTTGTTTGTATTTCACCAACTATCTCTTCTGCTATATCCTCATCAGTAAGCAATCCTTCTACAGCGCCATATTCATTTACCACAAAAACCATTGCAACGTTATTTGCTTCCATCTCCTTTATTAAGTCATATATTTTTTTTGTTGAAGGGACAAAATGTGGTGGATGCATTATCTGCTGAAGATTTTTTATTAATGGGTTTCTTAATATATCCTGATAGTAGATGTAGCCTACAATGTTATCAACACGTTCTTCAAAAACAGGAATTCGTGAAAATCGTGTTTTCTCAATTAACGTAATACATAGTTTTATCGATTGATTCTTCTCTATTGAGATAATATCAATCAAAGGAGTCATAACCTCATTGGCGCGCACGTCTTTGAATGAAAGTATCTCATTAAAATATATATAATGTTGTGAATCAATAATGCCTTCTTTCTCAACAGCTCGAAACAATGTATCAATTTCATCTCGCGAACTTATAGGCAGCAGTTGGGTGTCGTTTATGTTAATAATTTTTTTTACAAAATCAGTAATAAAAATAATGAGCGATATTAATGGCATAAACAAAATGTTAAAAATCTTAATTAACCAATAGTTGAAAAATAAAATCTTTTCTGACTTTGAACGTGAATAAATCTTTGGGAAAAGTTCGCAAAAGATTAAAAAGAATATTGTTTGGACGATAGTTACTATAAATAATTTTGAATCATGTATAAGAAGAGCTCTGCTTGCAAAAAAAGTGATAAACGCTGTAGCTCCAATATTGGCAATATTATTACCTATCAGAAGCATGGTTAATGCTTTATCAGGATTTTCGATTAAGTAAAGAATATCCTTTGCTTTTTTATTGCCTTTGTTGATAAGATTTTGAATGTATAAAACATTTGCAGAAACCAATGCTGTTTCAGTAGCAGAAAAAAAAGCAGAAAAAAGTATAAATATCAATATTATAATTTGTGTACCAATATAGATATTCATCATGATTCTGCTCGTTTCACTTCAATGGATTGTATACGGTTTTTTGCAACATAACGAACTGTCACTATATAATCATCAATCATTATGGATGCTCTACGTTTAGGTAAGT
>DAOLVF010000012.1:0-15316 GCA_035420565.1 Spirochaetota bacterium
ATGCTGGTATTAAATCCTCTCGTTTTTCCTTATATAAATTTGCAATGCAGTCAACCACTACTGATCGTAGATCATAGTAACGATCAAGTACTTCCTGTAAAAATAAAGCACGTATAATTGATCGTAAAAACCACGGAATATTTTTTAAAAAAAGTTCTGCATTGAGTTGCTCAACACCATTGATGCGATATAATGGCGTACTGGTATCGATATAAAGCAATGTATCGTTGCTGCCCACATAATTAAGTGCACCATCAGCAGATAGTAACACCCAGTTTGATATCTGCCCATCAATACCAACCTGTATAGAACTATCCCGTTTATTAAACAAATACCATCTTTTCAATTCAGATAATACTTTGTTGAAAAGTGCCAGTGCATTGACTTGATCTAACCGTTTGACAAGTACATTGCCAACCATTTGCGGATTAATTTTTTTCTGCCCTGCATATACTGTATACCAGCCATTGTTTTTGAAATATCTAAATTGCTGTTCTGGAACCTGTATCCCAATTTTTTGTATTAAAATTTCTCTGTATTCATGATATGCTTTTTTCAGCGCCTCAACATCCTGAAAAGAATTTATAGGAGGCATACGCTTCCACACCCAATCCGGTTCATATAATTGCATTTTTAGCAATGTTTTATCAATTTGCCAACCGTGTATGGTCTGCATTACTGTGGAGATTTCACCATAACCCAATATTTTAAGTGCAATATCCTCGCGATAAAGCCGCGTAAAATCGTTAACAAATTGCTTATATAAAGCGGTGTCTTTTATTAAATTATCTTTGATTCTGTCGTATATCTCAATAATTGACCATAAGTTTTCAATATCAAATTGTGAAAAAACAAATGATGCAATATCTTTTGCTTTATCAAATTTTTTGAATGTAGGGATATATCGCTCAAGATATGGTAATTGTTCTTTAACCAATGTGTTTATAGAAATGTTTTCTTCACCATAAAAAATGTTATATAAATAGCTGCAGGCATGTATATTTGCCACATGTCGCACTAAATATTGATAAAATCGTATTTTGTCAAAGGTAAGTATAGCCTTATTACCTTTTGAGATAATAGTTATTTCATCATGCAATCCAAACAATCCTTTTAATGTATCAATGCTACTTTCATGAATATGTGCATCTTTCAGAATAAATCCTTTTGATGTTTTATTCCACAATGAATAAAAGTTATCTGCCATGGTATGCAACTGCCTGTCCACTGTTGCCAGTTGCATAAACCGTATGCGTTTTCGCTTTAGTTCGTAAACTTTATTTAAAAAGACTAAATGTTCTGAAATATCCTTATAGTCATCAACCATAACGACACCTCACTTAGATTGCGATAAAGCTTCAAGTGATTTATCAATGGCAGCCATTACCATATCAGCTTCTTTTTTTGTAATGATCAAAGGTGGTAAAAATTGTATCACCCGCGGATCATTTCCTGAATACACAACATATACACCATTATCATATAAAAGCTTTACCATAAACAGTGCGGTCATCTCATCATGAAATGCAAGTCCTAACATCAATCCCAATCCATGTACTGTAAAAGGAGTTTCAGGATAGTGTAAAGTTAAGGCTGCAAGCTTTTCTTTTAAATAGTTTTCCATGGTCTGCACATGCGCTAAAAGGTTACTATCGCACAAATCTAAAACTGCCATTGCAGCAAAACAACCTATTTCACTGCCGCCAAACGTTGAGATATGAATAAACGGATTTTCTTTAATGAAATATGCATACTGCTCTTTATATACTGTAGCAGTTATTGGATAAATACCACCACTCATTCCTTTACCCATAACAACAATATCTGGCGTAACATCAAAATGCTGGAACCCCCACATAGCGCCTGTACGCCCAAAGCCTGTTTGCACCTCATCAATGATAAATAGTGCACCGTGCTTTTCACACAGCGCCTGTACCTTTTTAAAATAATCCTTATTGGGAACAACAATACCAAGCGTTGCTGGAATTGTTTCAAATATAACGGCTGCTGTTTTGTCATCAATCACTGATTCCAACGCATCAATAGCATTGAATGGAACTTGTTGAAATCCCGGAGGCATTGGTTCAAATGGCTTTTTAAATTTTTCATCACCCGTTGCGAGAGCAAATCCGGTGTGTCCATGATAACCACCAATTGCAGATAATACAGTAGGGCGGCCTGTCACAGCTCGTGCTAATTTTATTGCAGTATCAATTGCCTCGCCACCTGAAACACCATAAATAACCTGATTCAATCCCTGTGGTAACGTAGCAGCTAATTTGTTAGCCAGTAAAGCTTTTGGCTTGCTTATTAAATGATGGTTGCCAATGTCGTAACGCTGCATCGCTTTTTTTACGGCATCCATTATTATTTTATTTCTGTGTCCTAAATTAAAAACACCACCATTGCAATGGCAGTTAATAAACCGTTTCCCGGAGATATCATATAAATAAACGCCTCGCCTCTTATGGGGCACCAGCGCAATATCATATTTTTTATACATCTCCACTTTGCCGGGCGAGACATGCTGTGCATACAAATCCATAATTTTTTCTTTATCCATAAAACCCCCATGTTTTATATTACAATACTTTTATAAATATGTCAAAATCTTTTTTTTTTCATGTGCGATAGTCACTGTAAATTGAATCATCATATAATATATAAATGATAATCATTATTTCATACTCATTTTTTATATTGTGAAGAGGTAGTCTATTATAAAAGAGTTACCAGTGGCTGAGATACAAATAACCATAGTTTAATAGTTTCAATAGTAGTGACTGCTGCCATTGTAACCTGGTTACAAAAGCGCTTTTAGCAGGGCAAGTTTTAAATCACTTAATGTGAATGGTTTTACCAGATACCATGAAAATCCATACCGGTCATATTCAGCTATTGCATTATTATCAGCATAACCGCTCATGACGATACCTTTTAAAAGTGGCTGTATTGTTTTCATTTTGGTAAATGCTTCAACTCCACTCAAATCCCCTGGTATCGTTACATCTACCAGTACACAATCAAACAGATGTTTTTTGTTTTTCCCTTCAACCAGTTTAGCTATTGCTTCATTAACGCTATAAGCCCAATCATAGCTATATCCTAATATATCCAGCATCCCTGTTGTTACTTCTATTATATCCTGACGGTCATCTATTACCAATACCACGGCATTGGGTGATGCAACTTCATGAGCCATTGCGGTATCATTAACCTGTACTTGTTTTACTTTTGGTAAATAAACGCTAAATGTTGTCCCTTCATGCGAAGATGATACAGTCATAGTTCCACCATGCTGTTTAACTATGGAAAGCGATGTAGTTAAACCAAGCCCTGAACCCTTTTCTTTTGTTGTAAAATACGGATAAAAAATTTTATTTACATGTTCCGGAGGGATGCCATTTCCTGTGTCAATAAACTGTATTTTTACATAATTACCAGCAGGCAGTTGTATGGTATTTAAAGTATCCATACTTTCCTCTAATACCTTGATGGTCAACACCCCCCTGTTGCCCATAGCTTGCACCGCATTTAATGTTAAATTTCTGAATACATGCGATAGTTGACTTTCATCAAAATCAAATTCATAATCATAACTATCTATACTATAATTAATTGTTACGCCTGTTCCGTGTACCATAAAGTCTACTGTGTCGTTAAGCAATTGAACAATATTACCGGACTGTTTTATTGGTTTTCCACCTCTGGCATAGGTCAATAACTGTGCCGTAAGAGACTGTGCCGATTTCACCGACTTTTTAATCCCTTCAGTTATACGGGTGCTATCATTTACATTGCCTGTATTTTTTAACACAGCTCCAAGCAACTCTGTGTTACCCATAATTGCCATGAGTATATTATTAAAATCATGAGCTATGCCAGCACCCAGTATTCCCAACGATTCAAATTGTTGCAGTTTTATAAGTTCATTCTGCATTGCAAGCATGGTGCTTATATCACGCATTATAGTTACAACTCCCGTGACAGTATCTTCAATGATGATAGGTGAAGAAACTACAGAAACATCAAATGATCTATCATCATATCTACATATACAATGGTAAAATGTAGTTACGTTACCCGATTGCATACATGCATCTATAGGGTTAACGGTGTGTTGAGCATTTGGATCAATGAAAGTAATGGAAGAATATAAGCACCCTCCTGATACAACTGCTTTTCCAAATACTGTTTCTGCCTGTTTATTTGCCAGTATCACATTTCCTTCATTATCAGTGATGATAAATATATCACCAATAGATTGTATGGTAATAAACAAACGTTCTTTTTCCAGCAACAACTGTTCCTGAGTTTTTTTATGCAATTGTAATTCATTTTCAAGTTGCTGTGTTTTTATCGCAACCTGTTTTCTTAGCGAAGTATTCCACCCAATTATAACCAGTATAATAATTGACACTCCTAAAAGTATGGATGCTATGATATACCAGAATTGAATTTCATAATAAACAGGTCTTGGTGCTAGTGAAATCCACTTTCTGTAAATCTCATCTCGTTTTGTTTTTGGTAAAGAATTGAGCGCTTTAGCAATGACTGAATATAATACTTGATTATCACTGCGAACACCAATGCACAGGTTCCAATCATAGCCAACGGTTCCCGCAACACGTAAATTTGTTATACTGTAGGTGTCAATTAAATATGAAACAGTTGAAAGAGAGATTATCATAGCATCATATTCACCAAAAGCCAACTTCATCAACCCTTCAGTTTCATTTGTTACAAGATCAAATTTAAATCTAATAGAAGGATATTTTTTTATAATATCATCTACCACCGCATACCCCTTTACCGCAGCAACATGCAATCCCTTTAAATCCTGAACTGTGAAATTTCTATTTTCAGATTTTCGTACAACAATAACATTGGGAATTTTTACATAGGGTTTTGTAAAATGCAAATATGAATGCCGTTCCGGCACATCCTGAATGGATAATACGATGTCAACTTTTTTTTCTTTAGCAGCCTGTAATACATGTGCCCATGATGATATATTGGCAACTGTAAAGGTTATTCCTAATTTTTTACCAATTTCATGTAAATAGTCGTGAGTCAATCCAGTAAACTGGCCATCACTACCAGTAAAATCAATAGGGGGATAATCAGGGCATGGCGCAGCTATAATAGGTTTTTTTAGTGCTTTTAAATAATGGACCTCTTCCGTTGTTAAGGATAAGGTGTTATGCTGACCGTTGCTGCATACAAGAGTAAATAAAAGTGTTGCAAATATAAGAGCTGAAAATGATAATATTTTTTTGCTCATCACAACTCCAGGACACCATTACTTTTCATTAGTTTGTTGTAATAGTAATGGCAATTGTATGAAAAAACAAGTATAAAATTAAAATGGTTTTTATATTGTTAGTGTCATTGATAGTACAGGAAGATTGTCTGAATTTCTGCTACAGTATTTTACATGCTGTATGTTTTTTTATTACGTGTATATGTATACATATTACTCTATAATTTACTTAAGCGATAGCAACTATCAATAAAAGATATCTTTAAATGAATAGATGGAACGACTGGTTTGAACAGGGGAAAAGAGATTTTGAAAGGGCCAACATAGATATAGAATACGAATACTATGAATGGGCTTGCTTTAGTTTGCAACAGGCATCTGAAAAAGTTTTAAAAGCATTAGCCATGAAGTCCGGTTTAACGATATGGGGACATTCATTAACAGAGATTCTGAATATTTTAGCTGGCAGAATTGACATACCCGACAATATTACCTCCAGCGCAAAACTTCTGGATATTTATTATATTCCAACACGATATCCCAATGGATTTGCATCCGGCAAACCGGCTGATTATTTTACAAAAAAACAGGCTATGGAGGCACATGATGCGGCAGATAGTATCATCAGGTTCTGTGAAAGCATGCTGGGTAAACAATGAAGACGTTATTAATACATTAAAAATTGTTGCTGTACAGGCAAAACAAAAGTTCCCCGAAATTATTGAAATCTGGCTATTTGGTTCATTTGCTAAGGGCGAAGCCACAGGTATAAGTGATATTGATATATTCATAGTAGCGCAAACCAAAATAGATAATCCATTGGAAAGGATTAAGCCATACTATAACTACTTTTCAGATTGCTTGAAGATTGCTGTTGATATTATAGTAGCAAAACCCGACGAGAAGAAGTATCATGAAGAAATGCTTAACGATGCCATCCTTCTTGCATAAATGATTATTTCATAACTATATTTTGGATGTTCACCTGTTATCACTAAATCAATATTGCTACAATGTTTTTTCAATAAAGGTAACCATGATTGATTAGGTTTTCATAAAATACCATGACATCACCAAACTGAATATTGAACACTTGTGAGCATTTAACAACAGCGAAATTACTCCCTCCATGATTGATACAATTAATCTGTCATTTTTTATTATCTTCAATTTGCCAGAAAGATCATGGTTATTTAGATCAATTAAAAAGCAATTATTTAGAAATATGTGAATCGTTTTTTACATACTATTTAAATTTGATTAAATTAACAATTGCAATTATTTTTTAGATAAAAAGTGGTTGTTTTACAGATACAATACTAATCAAAAGTACCAACTACCCATAAGTGACACATTCTTGTGCTATTTTACATGGTACTTGCTTTTTACGAAATGCATAAATGTTTCTTTTAAACTATGATATCAATTAACAGTAACTATCGCCCAATTGTTTTTTAAAAAATTATTTTGCTTGACTTATTATAAGCCTTACGTGTATACTCTATCAACAAAACATACGGTATGGTGGTGATCACATGAATGACATTATTACCGAAGTTAGGGTATTTCCCAAGGATAATTTAGGGAAAACTCTGGGGTTTGCCAATATCACTTTGTTAGACAAATTTGTAGTAAAAAATCTGCGTATAGTTAAAGGTGACAAGGGAATTTTTATAGGGATGCCGTCTAACAAGCGAAAAAATGGTGAGTATATTGACCTGTTCTTTCCCATTACTCAGGAAGCAAGGGACCTCATCACATCTGCAATAATTGACAAGTACAATGAGTTGATGAATACCAGCTATCCTGTAGAGAACAAAGTTAAACAGTAATTGCTATAAAGCCCGCTTCGGAATCATTGCAAAAAGTCTTTACATCTCTTTATAGATGATGTGATGGTTTTTAATTAATAAACTTGCGTTTTATCTTTTTAAACCAGTAGTTTTATCCATTTAAAAATTTGAAGCGACAGGTTTTGGTATGGTAAGAGATGATAACGTTACCGTGACCCGGCTTACACTCTTCATTTAATCCTGCCGCAACCGATTGAATACCTGTCGAACAAAATTGGTCATACGTGTTAACACTAATGTACTGATAATTATATCAAACAGCACGGGTATGTTCAACCCTGTTTTCCTGAAAACATGTAATACATCAACTTTATAACATAGGAAAAAAGCAGATAATAAAATTATTACATCCCTGCTTGCTTCAATAGCGCGTGTCATTTTCATATCACGAAATGTTGACATCGAAAATATTGCCATAACGGCAGCTTCCAGTATTATTGCCATTACAAAAAGATTGATAATATTTTGAATTAGCACATCGCCATTCATGTATCAAAACCTCCTGTTAATTATTTTTGTACTCCATCCATGATAATTACTTTGTTTTGTATAATATAAAATTATTAATGTCAATAATATTTTTTTTACTTACTATCCTCACATCACTATGTATGATCTCCTTTGTTATAAAAATTCTATCAACTTTGATTTTATGTGTTGTACCACATTTAAATGTTACCATAGTTTGAGTAGCAATAATGCTTATAGTTACACTACTACCTTTCATATGCATATGTTTGTGTTGCTGGATTGACTATATAATTATGTAATGTTAAGGTTTGTTAGTATTTCCGGCGGTGGTCCCCAGTAAAATTGGCAGCATTGTATCCCTTCTTCTAAAAAAAACCTGAACGTATAGCCTCCACATCGATAGTTATCGGTATTATCTTCTTTTTCTAAGGCTTCAAGAAATTCATACAGATAGTTGTCGATACAGTAGGCTATAAGCTTTGCAAACGACATCTTGTAAACCTTCTTGAGATCAAGAATAAACTCATATTCATGCTCTAACAGCATTATATGGAGCCTTTTCCACTGGATGTACCGTTTCCTGTATGATAACCGTGTATATGCCTTTACCGCTATAGTTTTATGCAAAACCGTGTAGTTTATCAAAGCAACAATACATGAATGGAGCGATAGCTTATTTTTATCAGCATGGTGTTGGAGCAATTGCAGATGCTCATACGAAATACAGGTGGTTGTTTCAAGGTTCATAATAGCCTCACAAAGCATTGTTTTTTTAATGATATTTGTAAAAATAATTTTTTTATGCAAGCATTATTTAATCATAATTATAAAATATGTCTTTTTTTTCTTACTTAGATTCAACAATTAACTGCCTAACAAAAGCATTTTATCTTTCATGGAGTTGTCTCTATATCCATTTTATATTTTGAGAAATTATTTTTTAGATTATTTAGGTAACCTATTTAATGATTGACTGATTGGCAACATTTTTAATAATGGCGCAGATTAAAAAAATATAAAAGTAGATATTGATGTTCAGCGAATATGTTTCAGATTTTTTAAAACAGATTTTCAGCAGGGAAAATATAAAGTTTCTGGCAATCATTGTATGGATGATGAGTTCCGCCTGTATTCTCTATTTTTTTGACGGTGACATACCATTTTCAATTTCTATCAAAATTTTTGCAGTGTCATTATTTTTCTCCATTGCATGGTTTTTATTTATTATCCTTTTGGGCTGGAAGAGAAAATGGCTGTTTATAGTTCTATCTATTCTGGCTATTCTGGTGATAATTCCTTCTTTACTTGTGGTGTCTGCTTATGCCATTACAGGTTCAATCCTTCACAGGAGTGATTTCAGGGTTATTTATACAACAAATTCATCCGAATCAATAGAGTTTGCATTTCAATTTATGCGTTTTAAAGTAGTTGCATTAGTTGTGAGCTACATTTTACCTCTCTTCCTATTGTTCAAAATAAAACCTACAAAGCTGAAAATAAGCAGGGCAAAAAAAATAGTTCTTTTGCTATTGATAGTTTTATCTGTTGTAATGCTATGTAAAAATAACTGGCGACTTATATCCAAAAGGTATCATGTTATAGATTTCTATCGCTCATATTATGACTTTAAGCAGGAGCAGAAGTTTGACCAGTGGCAAGCAATAAGAAAAAAGTTAAAGTTTACTGATCCGGTAATCTCGGAACTGAATATTAAACAACCTAAAACTTTTGTATTGATAATAGGTGAGTCATTATCACGGCATCATATGCAGCTTTATGGATATCCAAGAGAAACCAATCCCAAGCTCACAGCAATGAAGGATAAGCTCTTTGTTTTTAATGATGTGGTTTCCCCAGCAACAACAACCATTGATGTAATGCAACTGGTATTGACACTGGCAGATCATGAGCATCCTGAATATTATTTTGAAAAGCGATCAATTGTTAATCTCTTCGCTGATGCAGGGTATGATACTGTCTGGTTAGGCAACCAGAATTTCAGGGGTAACAGGTACAACATTGGACATGGTATAATAGCAAGTGAATGTAAAACAGCTTTTGAGTTAAGAGGCGATAACGATGGGATAGTGATCGATGCACTGAGTAAAATATTGAGTAGTGAAAATAATAAAGACAAAATAGTGTTTATTCATCTACGAGGTTCCCATACAGAATACAGTAAACGATATCCAAAAGAATATAGCTATTTTGACAACACGATCATTCCAATCCCTTATGATAAAGGTTTTTCTAATAATCAAAAAAAGATTATAGATGAATATGATAATAGCGTACGATATAACGACCATATCATTGCAACAATCATCAAGCTTGTTAAAGAACAGTGTGAATATTCATGGGTTCTCTATTTTTCTGATCATGGGGAAGAGGTTTTTGAGTACAGGGATATGTTTGGTCATCAGAGGAAAAATTTTTCAAAATATATGTGCGAGATTCCTTTTATACTGTGGGTATCTGATAAGTATAAGGCAGCCAACCGTGAATTATTTGCAAAATTGCCCGGATACCTCAATAGACCATATTCTACTGAAGATGTAATCCATACTATATCATCGTTATCTAAATTGAAATATGCTGATTTTGATCCAAGCAGGAGTATACTTTCTGCTAATTTTATAGTAAAAGACAGATTTGTTAATAATAAACCTTATAAATCAGTTCCTCCTCAGAAAATAGAATAGTATTGTGTCATTCTGAGGGAGCGTTAGCCTCTGAAGAATCCATACTTTCATCAAATGATAAGACTCTACACTTCGTTCAGATTGACATGCCACCCCATTGTCATTCCGGGCTAGACCGGGAATCTGCTTTTTTGCGTTATGTTCCGGTAGTATAATGGTAACTCTAATAGTATTTTGACAATGAAATCATTCGTTGCTGCAAAAATACAACACGTATGAAGTTTGCTTTTCAACCTATTTTCATCACATGATTGGTGTTATTGCTAAACTATAGATACCAGCAAGCTGGCTAACGGCAGTTCCTTTAAATTAAAAAAGATAGATTCAAGGAATGCTACCATCGATTGCTATTACGATGACTTCATCTGGTATATATACTCTTGTATGCTTCAATTTTTAACGTATTGCAGTTTTTTGATGTATGAATAACAAAAAATAAAAATATCTTGACAATTAATCGTATTAACGATGGTGTGCTAAAAACATTCTTATTATATGTTATATGGTTGTTATGACTTTTTCACGTGATCATATTACTTTTTTTATTGGGTTTGTTATTCTTGGTGGTATATTGGGGATAGCTGTTGGTTCTTTTATGGTGAAATTAGCCCCATCGTTATCTATTTTAACAGCGCCATTAACAAAGCCTATCGGTTTTGATTGTGAATTAATAAGTGTATATGTTCGTCTGAATATTGCTGCAGTTGCAGGCATGATTGCAGGTATTGTGTTATTTAGATGGATTTAATCTGTTACGGTTGCACTCGCAACTATCACACATCCTGACAAAATGGGATGTATACATGTAAACCAATTTAAGGTAATTGGTTGCTTCAGGCCATGAATAATTTTAGCAGGAACTATCGAACACTTTTATAATCTTTTTGAATAAACAGCAATGTTTATTTGATAGTAAAATAAATGTGTTTTTTAACATTGAATCTTATATGAGGAGGTATTTCATTGTCAGTTATATCAATGAAAGCACTATTGGAATCAGGGGTTCATTTTGGTCATCAGACAAGAAGATGGAATCCCCGAATGGCACAGTTTATTTTTACTGCGCGTAATGGTATCCACATTATCGATTTGCAAAAAACAATGCAGCGTCTTAAGCTTGCATATGCAGCGATGAAAGAAATTGCAGCCAAAGGTGGCAGAATACTTTTTGTTGGCACAAAAAAACAGGCTCAGGCTGCAGTAAAGGAATATGCGCAGAAATGCGGACAATTTTATGTATCTGAACGATGGTTGGGTGGATTGTTAACTAATTTCAAAACTGTTTCACGTTCCATCCAACGATTGAAAGAACTGGAGCAAATGGAAATAACAGGAAAGTGGGATGCTGAAACTAAAAAAGAAATCCTTGAGCTGACGCGCGAATTGGAACGCAAGCGCAAAGTACTTGAAGGTATCAAGGACATGGACAAATTGCCTGAAGCATTATTCATTATTGATCCCAAACGTGAAGCTATTGCTGTTCAGGAGGCACGAAAGCTGGGTATTCCTATTTTTTCTGTCGTTGATACCAACTGTAACCCTGATGAAATAGATTACCCAATCCCTGGCAATGATGACGCAATAAGGGCAATAGCATTATTTTTAGAGGTGATGTCTAATGCAATTATTGAGGGGCAATCGGCAGGACAGGTAACTGGCGAAGCTGCGACAGCTACCATTGATTTTGTTGAAGAAGAGCAATCCGAAGCAAAACCCGAGAAAGATTATGCTGAGGAATATGCTGATGAAGTTGATGTGTATGAAGATGACAGACGGTAGCCTGTGAATGTAATAATATTATTTTATAGTGTATAAGGAGTAGTAATGTGGCTGATATTACAAGTGACATGATAAAAGAATTACGGGAAAAAACTCAGGCAGGTATGCTTGATTGTAAAAAAGCATTGATAGAATGCGGCGGCGATATGGAAGCAGCAGTTGATTATTTGCGCAAAAAAGGGCTTGCTGCTGCCAATAAGCGCGAAGGTCGTATTGCAAAAGAGGGGATTATTGCTTCCTACATTCATAATAACAGTAAAATTGGTGTGCTTTTAGAGCTTAACTGTGAAACTGATTTTGTTGCACGTAATCAGGATTTTCAGAATCTGGCAAAGGATTTATGTATGCAGGTTGCTGCTGCAAATCCCTTATATGTAAGCCCTGAAGATGTTGCTGCTGATGTACTGGAGCGTGAGAAGGAAATATACAGGGAACAACTTAAAGAAAGTGGTAAACCAGCAAATGTTATAGAAAAAATTGTTGAAGGAAAATTACAAAAGTTTTATTCTGAAGTATGCCTTTTAGAGCAGGAATTTATTAAAGACAATAAGGTCATTATTAAGGACCTTATCAAAAATAAGATTGCTACCTATGGCGAAAATATAACTGTTGGTCGTTTTGTTCGTTTCCAGATAGGGCAGCGATAGTTATGTACATATGTTACGTTGCCATACTATAGGTTAACAGGATGGAAGAAGAATCACAGCCAAAGTATAAACGAATTTTATTAAAACTCAGTGGCGAGGCGCTTGCAGGACAAAATAAAGTGGGAATCAATCCTGAGATTGTTTCCCATATTGCCCGTGAGGTTAAAAAAGCCTACGCTATGGGAGTTGATATTGCGCTTGTCATTGGTGGCGGTAATATTTTCAGAGGTTCAGTTGGTACATCAATAGGCATTGAACGAGCCACCGGTGATTATATGGGGATGCTTGGAACTATTATCAATGCACTGGCAGTCCAGAGTGTACTTGAAAATATGCAAATACCAACCCGTGTTATGACAGCAATTGAGATGCGCCAGGTAGCCGAGCCATATATACGGAGAAGAGCATTACGCCATCTTGAAAAAAGAAGAATTGTTATTTTTGCAGCAGGTACCGGCAATCCATTTTTTACTACTGATACAGCAGCAGCACTCAGAGCTATTGAAATAGGTGCTGATCTTCTTTGTAAAGCTACTAAAGTTGATGGGGTATACGACAAAGATCCTGTCAAATTTCCTGAAGCAAATAAAATGAATACAGTATCCTATATGGATGTAATTAAACAGCAGTTAGGTGTAATGGATTACACTGCCGTTTCATTATGCATGGAAAATAAATTGCCGCTTGTGGTATTTAACCTGTTTGATGAAGGATCACTGGCAAGAATTTTGAACGGTGAGCCGGTAGGGACAAAGATTTTGTAAATGCTACGATGACTTGTTTTAAAAAATTTTGTAAGCAATTTTTATTCGGCGATGAAGTGTTTCAATAGATGACGATGGTAAAATCACATCGTTGTAATGTTACCAGTGTAGCAATGAATGATTAAAATTATTGGAACATCGTGATGGTTGACATTATATTATGAGAATCTAAAAAAAGATTTCGGGTCAAGCCCGGAATGACAATAGTGCATAATTCTATATTCTATTTTTGGAGGAATGTGTATGATAAAGGATATTCTTGATGATGTAAAAAATCGCATGCAAAAAAGTGTTCAGGCTCTGGCAAAAGATTTTACCACAATACGAACGGGAAGAGCTAATCCAGCGATATTTGATAATGTAAAGGTTGAAACGTATGGTACTGAAATGCCATTGAATCAAGTAGCAACCATTTCATGCCCTGAACCACGATTGGTAGTGATTCAACCCTGGGATAGAACAAATTTAGGAGCAATAGAAAAAGCTATATTAAAATCAAATCTTTCATTAACACCTAATAATGATGGCAATATTATACGCATTCAGATTCCTGAACTTACCGAAGAAAGAAGAAAAGAATATGTTAAGATGATAAAACAAAAGGCTGAGGACTGCAAGGTTGCAATACGAAATATCAGACGTGACGGTAATGATATGATTAAAGATCTTGAAAAATCAAAAGATATTTCCGAGGACGAAGCAAAGAATGCACTGGATGAAGTTCAAAAGTTAACCGACAAGTTTGTTGGTGAAGTGCAGATGATGACAGATAATAAAGAAAAAGAGATTATGAGCTTGTAAGTATTTTCAAGCTATGTTATACTATATATTATGCTTACTAACTATAAAAAGAAAATTGATTATGCTAAAATCCCAAAGCACATAGCTATCATTATGGATGGCAATGGCAGATGGGCAAAAAAAAGAGGCCTGCCTCGAATTGAAGGGCATCGGAGGGGCGCTGAGGTTATTGAGCGGTGTATGGATTCAGCTATTGAATTGGGGATTGGTGTTGTTTCGCTTTATGCATTTTCAACGGAGAACTGGGCACGTCCTAAAGAAGAGATCAATGGCTTATGGAAACTTTTAGAATCTTTTTTTGAAAAGAAGCTTTCTACTATTATTGAAAAAGGTGTAAGGATTCAACATTCTGGCAGCTTGAGTGAATTGCCACCCACCATTCAGCGTATTATTGCCAATGCGGTGGATAAATCAAAAAATAACACTACTATTGTGTTAAATTTTTGTTTAAACTATGGTGGCAGGCATGAGATTATACATGCGGTTAATAATTGGTTGCAACAAAGACCTTCACATGAGCTATCGCTTACCCCTGAAATTTTTGAAAATTATTTATACACTGCTGGCTTACCCAATGTTGACCTTTTAATAAGGACAAGTGGCGAGTACAGAATTAGCAACTTTTTGCTATGGCAGATAGCATATGCTGAACTGATTTTTATGAAAGTATTATGGCCTGATTTTAATGAACAACATCTATATCAGGCTATCTATGAATATCAACACCGTGAAAGGAGGTTTGGCGGATTATGAGAGAGCGCACAAAAAATACAATGATTCGTATCCTTACTGCTGTTGTTGCACTGCCTGTATATGTTTTTTTAATTATTACCAATATGCTTCAATCGTTGCCTATCCTTATAGTAAGTGTGATTGTGTCTGGTGTTTGTTTATGGGAATTTTATCAGATAGCAGAAGGCACTACAGGCTATAAACCATTTGTTAAGACAGGTATCATTTTTGGTGTTATCATAAATATGGTTATGTATTCGTATGCGTATGGCAATATAACGGGTATTGGTGGCATAACACTTAA
>DAOLVF010000012.1:15416-27719 GCA_035420565.1 Spirochaetota bacterium
TTATGTATTCGTATGCGTATGGCAATATAACGGGTATTGGTGGCATAACACTTAATTTTGATGTCCGCTTTTTACTGGCTGTTGTAACGATAGCTGTGAGCGTACTGGCAACCATTCATATTTTTAAACGGCCCTTGAAGGGTGGTATTTATTCCATAGGCGCTACTATACTGGGCTGGTTTATTATTGTTTTGCCTTATGCACATATTATGCTTCTTAAATCAATACGTGATGGCGTTATATTTATCATATTTATTCATTTGATTGTTATGATCAATGATAGTGGTGCATATTTTGGTGGAGTTTATTTTGGAAAACATAAGGCTCAATTTAAAGCATCACCAAATAAATCATGGGAAGGATATTTTAGCGGGCTTTTGTTTGGCATTGTCTTTGCAATTTTATATAGCCAGTTTATTGAAATATTTTACGGAAGATATTTATTTAGTATTATCGAGGCTGCAATCATTGGGATTATATTCAGTATTATAGGCAATATAGGCGATCTTCTTGAATCAGCGTTAAAACGTGATGGCTCAATAAAAGATTCTGGCTCAATTATTCCTGGACATGGCGGCATGTGGGATGTCTTTGATTCAACAATTTTTTCAATGCCATTGTTTTACTATTACCTGATACTGCGGGGAATAATATAAGGTTGCATCCATAGTTGTATGTCAAAACAAATTATTATATTGGGTTCTACCGGGTCTATTGGCATTTCTACATTAAAAGTAATCCGTGAGTTTAACAATCAATTTGTTGTTAAGGGATTATCGTGCCATACAAATATTACGTTGCTCAAAGAACAGATTAAAGAGTTTCATCCTGACTTTGTTGCCGTTAGCGATGAACAGGTTTGTTTAACACAGGACTATAAACAACTTAAGAAACACTTTTGTTCGATAGTTTTTTATGAAGGGATGGATGGCTTAAATCAGCTTGTTAGTAATGATGCTGATATTTTAGTTGTAGGGATTGTTGGTGGAGCTGCACTAAAGCCTTCAATAAATGCCCTACCTCATATCAAACGAATAGCCATTGCTAACAAAGAAACGCTGGTTATGGCAGGGGACATCTTTTTACATTTTTTGCAACACTATAATGTTGAACTTTTGCCTGTTGACAGTGAGCATTGTGCTATATTTACCCTGATAGATGGTAAACCTATTAATACTATTCAGCGTATAATACTTACTGCTTCAGGTGGGAGCCTGAGGCACAAAGCGGTAGAAACGCTAGGTTTTGTTACTGTTGAAGAAGCGCTGATGCACCCCACATGGGATATGGGCAAAAAGATTACCATTGATTCGGCAACGATGATGAATAAAGGGCTTGAGGTAATAGAAGCACATTACCTTTTCAAAGTACCCTATAATGCAATTGAAGTTATCATACATCCTGAAAGTATTGTACATGGTATGGTTGAACTAAATGATGGGACATTGCTTGCTCATATGAGCATTACCGATATGGCTTACCCTATTCAAAGGGCATTAACTTATCCGGATATATGCCATAACCCATTTGGCAATGTTGATCTAACGTTAATGGGTTCTTTACATTTTTCTAAACCTGATATGGCACGGTATCCTGCTCTGGCATTGTGTTATGAAGCCGGAAAAATGGGTGGGACTATGCCTGCAGTGTTAAACGCAGCTAATGAAGTTGCAGTACAGGCATTTTTACAGAAGAAAATTACATTTACAAAAATTGTTAAGGTTGTAGAAAAGGTTTTGCAAAAACATAACTGTATTGAAAATCCTGATCTGGACATGATATTTGATGCCGATGAGCAGGCGCGGCAATTTGCATTACAATGTATATGAGGTAAATAATGATAGCAATCACGTATATTCTGGCAGCAGTAGTGCTTCTTGGTTTATGTATCTTTGTACATGAACTGGGACATCTTTTAGGAGGAAAACTTGTTGGTATTAAAGCTGAGGTTTTTTCTATAGGTTATGGCAAAGGATTCATAAAGAAAAAATGGGGCGATACAACCTATCAAATAACACTTATACCGTTTGGTGGCTATTGTAAATTTTATGGTGAGGACCCGACAGAAGCTCGTGAAGGTAAATCGTACGAGTTTTTAAGTGCTCATCCCTTGAAACGGGTGGTTACTGTAGTGATGGGACCACTCTTCAATCTTTTTTTTGGCATTATACTATTTTTTGTGATGAATGTTTATGGCTATCCGGTTGAAACAAACAGGATATATATTCCGGAATATTTAACAAAAGGTGAATATGTATCGCCCGCTTATACCGCTGGACTGCGAACAGGGGATATAATCGTAGCAATTAATAATGAGCAGGTCATCAGTTTTATAGATATTCAGAGTAAAATTGCATTCTCAAAGGGCAGACCAATTGTTATAAAAGCGCTCAGAGGCAACGATTCATTTGAGGTAACTATCACTCCAAAAAAATACACCAAAAAAGGATACTATACCATTGGTGTTATGCCCTATGGCAACAGGGTGCTTGTCATGGGCATACTGGAAAATTCGCCTGCTCAAAAGGCAGGATTGAAGGAACTTGATGAAATTATTGAGGCTAATGGCACACAGTTCCATTCTCCGGAGGAGTTTACTTCATTTGTACGAAAAAATCCTTTAAAGAAACTATCGCTTACCATTAACCGTGGCGGTACCATTATGACCGTTCCGGTGACCCCCATTCAAAAGGATGTGCTTACTATTACTGATTTTACCGACTTGCGCTTTCCAAAAGAAAAACACTCTATAACAGTTGATTCACTGTCACTTATAAAAGCTGCGGCAGATAAGGGCAGGGTAAAGGTAAACGGATATACGGTGACATCCTTTACGCAGATGAAAAAAATTATAGCATCCACAAACGGGGTGGTAACGCTTCAGACGCCAGGTGGCAACTATAGGGGGATAATGAAATTTGAAAGCTTTGGCTTTGTTGGAATAGAAACGGCAATATCTCCGGAAAATAAGTTTATACAATATACCATAACGGATGCGTTTGTTAAATCCATGGTTGACCCGTTTGATTTTATTGCTCTTAATTTTCGGGGCATTGGAATGATGTTTTCGGGCGAGCTTGATGTTCGTCAAAATTTATCCGGCCCAATACGCATTGCAAAGATTGCAGGTGATACCGCATATTATCGCGGGGTAAGCGCATTTGTTGTTTTGATGGCAAAAATTTCTATTATTCTCATGGTAATGAATTTGCTTCCCATTCCCATGGTTGATGGAAGCTACATACTTATTTTTCTTTACGAGGCAGTTGCGCGGCGCGCATTTAATCAAAAGCTTTTAGAAAAAATACAGATGATTGGTTTTGCAATACTGGTATTATTAAGTATATTTGTCATATTCAATGATCTGTCATTTTTACCTTTTTTCAAAGATTTATTTTAGGGCGATAGTTACTGGTACATGAGCACTACTCCCAAAAAGACAATAACCGTCCATGCAGGGAATCTTGCCATTGGCGGGGATGCTCCTGTATCGGTGCAATCAATGACCAATATCCCCGTTAGCAATGTTGCAAAAACAATTGAGCAGATTATAAAGCTTGAGCAGGAAGGGGCACAGCTTGTACGATTGGCGATGCGCACCGAAGAGGATGCAAAGTATATCAGCCAAATAAAACACGAAGTGAATGTGCCACTGTGTGCGGACATCCACTTTAATTATAAAATAGCAATCAAAGCTATAGAATGTGGCATTGATAAGCTGCGTATAAATCCGGGAAATATTGGTGCAGAAGAAAACGTTATAGAGCTTGTGAAGGCTGCCCGTGAAAAAAATATTCCCATACGCATTGGCGTTAACTCAGGTTCGGTGGACTTAAAAAAATATGGGCAGGTTAATCCTGATACGCTGGTTGCTTCCGCAATGGAGCATGTACATATTTTAGAGGATTGCAATTATACCACTATTGTTGTTTCCATCAAATCGTCAGATTTATTACAGACAATTGAGGCTAACCGGATATTTGCCAGCAGGCGACAGTACCCCATCCATATTGGGCTTACCGAAGCAGGATATGGTACCGATTGCATCATTGCAAGCAGTATGGTGATAGGAACACTGCTGTATGAGGGCATAGGCAACACCATCCGGATTTCCATGACGGGGGACCCTGTTCATGAGGTAAGGATCGCGAAGCGCCTATTAGAGATAGGTGGATTCAGGTTTAGCCCATTTACCATTATTGCATGTCCAACGTGTGGACGAACGGATGAACAGCTTGATATATTAGAGCTGGCACAGGAAGTAACACAGATGATGCATGACCGCTTTGAAGAGATACTGAAAAAAAAATTGCATCATATAACGGTGGCTATTATGGGTTGTGAGGTTAATGGCCCCGGTGAAGCACGTCATGCAGATGTGGGAATTGCAGGGGCTCGTAATGGCAGGGTGGTGCTTTTTGCAAAAGGGGAAAAGATAACAATGCTACCCGCCAAAGAAGCAATAAAAGCGATAGCGGAACAGATAGCAATACTATCAGGATGTTAGGTACGCATCAAGCAATGCTCTATGGTGAATGTGCCGTAGTATGATTGCATTACAGCAGTAATTCTTTATATTTTACTAAACGATATACTGTTGCATTATACGGTGTTGCAATACCATAATGCATGGCTGTTTTTATAATTGCACCATTAATATAATCAATCTCGGTAATACGTTTTGCACTAATATCCTGAAGCATAGAACAATAGTTGTTCTTTGTGTTGGTGCATACCTGAAATGTGGTTGTAATCATATCATTGCCATGTATAGCAATCCCCTGTGCCAGCCCAACATCTGCTGCTTCCATAATAATGTTGCGCATAATATCTTTTATATAGTCATGGTACAGTAAAGCTCCATTGGGCACTTCAAGGATTGCACCTAATGGATTAATCGCAGCATTAACAATGGCTTTTTCCCACAGTGCTTTATCAGGATTTTGAGTGATAGTTACCTGTAATCCAGCCTTCTGTAACAATGAATACAGAAAGCTGTTATGACGATAACTATCGCCACCTATAATTATTTGTCCTTCACCACCAAAACGTACCTTTGCTGCAGTAAGCCTGGTGGCACCGATGGTGGTAGTACCATATACAAGCGGATTGTTTGCCATTGATTGTATTATAGGGACATTGCCAATTCCATTTTGTAATGTTATGATTATTGCATCAGATTTTATATAAGGTTTTATTGCTTCAATGGCACTTTTAGTT
This sequence comes from Spirochaetota bacterium, assembly GCA_035420565.1. Taxonomy (GTDB): domain Bacteria; phylum Spirochaetota; class UBA4802; order UBA4802; family UB4802; genus UBA4802. Next base: position 20,637 of record DAOLVF010000012.1, read on the forward strand.
GCAAAGCTTTTAACAAAAATAAATATACAATCAGCATGTGCAAGTATGCCGGGATTGTTGCTTATCATAGGATTAATGGCATGTGTCCGTGTATTATATTCTATTGAAAGCCCATTTTTTTTAATATCGTTTACTGTTGTTTTGTTTGTTTCATACATTACTACTGTTGCATAGGGATGCAGCAGAAAAGCAAACAGAGAGCCCATGGCACCCGCACCAACTATCCCAACAGTTATAGTGTTATCAAAGGTATTCATAACGTTTATACTATATACTATATCATATATAAAGGGGAAAACAGAGGTAAATGGACAATAATTATGAAAAAATTGATATACTAAAAAGTATAATAACATTTCAGTTGTTTTGTTTTATTAATATTTGTATTTTCACCATTAAAATTTTGATAATATACTCACAGTGTACTATTTTTATTAGTAGAATTATATATAAAAATTTGATTATTAATTGACTTTACATACAAATATATTGTATACAATAATAATTATATATGAATGATAAAATAAAGTTGGATTATAGGTGTTTGATGGATTCGATTCAGGCGCCTGTTTTGGTGGTTGATGCATCAAAACACATCATTGACATCAATAATCATGCCCGACGGCTGTTTCATACTATGGATATAGTAGGAAAATCATGTAAAGAACTTTTCCCGGATTGTGAAAAGGATGGGAATTGTCCTGTTGATGATGCAGATTATAAAATACCTACCGATTGTGAAAAACGAAAGCTGTTAATGATTCTACACACTGTCAAAGAGCAGATGGATATCATAATTGCACCAGCAAAAAAAGAAGATGATCTGGTATTTCTTCATATTGTGACCGATAGCGATATACAGAACCGCCAAAATCTGGTTATGCTGGAAAAAAATATGACTATCTCAACATTGGCGTCCGGGATAGCTCATGAGTTTAATAATATGAATGCTGGTATTCAAGGGTTAATAGAACTCTTGTTGTCACAGGAAGAACTATCAAATGCTGGAATTAAAGATCTTAGAACAGTTTTACGCATTGTTAAGCGTGCAACACATCTGGTTGATCAGCTTTCCATGCTGGCTCATAAAAAGCCTTCTAAACAAATGCTCTCAAATATAGAAGACATTGTTAATGATTGCGTTAGTATTATAAAACCTCAGTTTATTGATGCCGGGATTTCTATTGAGGTTATAAATAAAAATAAACTATCGGAACTGTTTTTAGATGCTAATAAAATTACCCTTGCGCTCATGAATTTGCTTCTCAATGCCCGTGATGCGATGATTGATTCTGCAAAAAAACAGTTGTCAATTACAACCTATCAGGATAAAGAAAATATATATATAGAGATAAGGGATACGGGATGTGGTATAAAAGCGGAATATTTGCAAAGAATTTTTGAACCTTTTTTTACTACGAAAGGTCCTCTGGGGCATTCAAACATTCCAGGTACGGGGCTTGGACTTTCTGTAGCGCTTGGTATAGTGGAAGAACATAATGGAGCAATACATGTTGAAAGCACTCCGGGTGAAGGGACTGCATTTAAGCTTTTATTACCGCTTAATACCACTGAAAAAGTAGATTCTGAAATAGCGGTAAATTATAATAGCTATAATTTTTTGAAGAAAAAAATATTGATAATAGAAGATGATGTTGAATTTGCTACAATCATACAAAGAGCATTGCATGCTAAAAATGCGGAAGTATTTATAACAAACTCCGGAGCTGAAGGGCTTAACTTTCTTGATGCACATGGTGCTGATCTGGTATTACTCGATGTTCACCTGCCTGATATGAGTGTATGGGATATATTAAAAAAAATTCAATATATTGCAAACCGTCCCAATATCATCATTGTTTCAGGTAACTATCTGGCAATGAATAATAATTATGTAGGCATTGTGGATTATGTTTTGTTAAAACCATTTGATTTAGATGAGCTTTTTACCGCTATAAAAAACAGCCTTTCCCTGTAACCTCGTTTTATTATTGACAAAATTTATTAACTGTTTAATACTCCACAGCAATTTTTATACCTGTAAACCTATAGGGGCGGTAGTTATAATGAATGATAAAATTTTGTTAATAGTTAATCCAATTGCTGGAAGAGGTCGGGCTGCAAAATCTGTACCGCAAATTGAAAGAGATTTTAATCGTCTGGGTATTAAGTATGATATTGTATTTACCATACGACAATGGCATGCTGCTGAACTGGCAGAGGATGCTGCAAAAAAAGGATATAAAGCGGTAGTTGTTGCAAGCGGTGATGGAACTGCAAATGAGGTATTAAATGGTTTAATGCTTGCTCGGATAAAAGGAAATAATAAAACTGCAATGGGCCAGATACCTGTGGGAACTGGTAATGATTTTGCTTATGGAATGGGATTATCTGATGATATCGATGAATGTATAAAGGTAATAGCTGATTATACACTACGCAAAATTGATGTTGGTTTTATAAAGGGGGGTGATTATCCACAGGGAAGATATTTTGGGAATGGTATTGGAATTGGATTTGATGCAACCACTGGTTTTGTGGCAAGTAGAATCAGATTTTTGAGCGGTATGCTGGTGTATTTCATTGCTGCTTTACAAACAATATTTATTTACTATAATGCTCCCAGGATTAGATTATCGTACAATGATAAAGAAACAATAATGGAAGCATTACAGATTTCTATTATGAATGGGAAGCGTATGGGAGGAGGTTTCCATTTTGCTCCTAATGGTAGTCCTTTTGATGGTTTGCTTGACGTTTGCATGGTTAGATCGATGAATCAGTTTAAGATTTTCAGTATGATCCCATATTTTATAAAAGGTACTCAGGGTAAACGCAAAGAAGTATTGGAAGATAGAACTACAAAAATTGCAGTTGTTGCTGAGAAGGGAAATCTACCTGTTCATTGTGATGGCGAAACAATTTGTTACGCTGGTAAAGAATTGTTTATTCAGATTTATCCTGCTGTTCTAAATTTTATCACTAAGGCGTAGATATTGAAAAATAGTGTATCATCCTTTTCATAACTATAAAATATAGTGTGATAGAAACCAATTTTAGTTTTCTACAAGATTAAAAGGTGCACTGCCATAACCATTATGCATTATGAATGAAGATATTACTGGAATCATCGTTGTATAGTGTTTGGAATAATGTAATGGCGGTAAACTGCCGGATAGGTTTTTATAGATTTATTCTTTAAGGAATAATGTATGTCTAAAAAATTTACAATACACTTTAGAAAACTTACCCATTATAAATATCAACTTATGGAAAACTATATACATGCTACATCAATTACATTACAGCAGGAATGCTGCATTGATGATTTTGTTGCATTAAAAAAAGACGGACAGTTGCATATCTTTAAAGGGTATGCATGGGACGGGCCAAGCGGGCCAACCATTGATACAAAAGATTTTATGCGAGGAAGTTTAGTCCATGATGCGCTATATCAACTGATGCGCAAGAAACAACTTCCTGTATCATATAAAGATTATGCGGATAAACTTTTACACGATATTTGTATTGAAGATGGCATGAGCAAATTCAGAGCATGGTATGTTTACCAGGCTGTGAGGTTATTTGGGAAAGGTGCACTCAAACCTGATGATGACATCAATAATACCTGATATTGCTTTTTTGTTCTGGTAATTATTGTAATAGCTACTATTGGTAGTTGCTCAAAAAAAGCAGGTAAATAAAAAAATAGACTATTAATTTTTCATGATGCAATAAAAAAATCCTTGATTATCTGTACTGAAAAGAAAAATTACACCATATAAGCTTTGACATATAAAATGAAGATTTGCATTATAGTTGCTTGTATTGTTACCAACTATAATTAACTAACTGGTATTTTTATGATACATGATAGTATTCATGAATATAATGAAAACGTATATACTACCTTTTTAAAAGGTGATGCCCGGGAAGAAAGTTATTATCAGTATCTGGCAAAATTAGTTTATGATATTTCTGTATCAATTGGCTATACTGCTGTTTCAATAACCACATTACCAAAAAAACTGATGCAGGAAATCCAGACTTTAGAGTGTGGGATGGGGAAAGCGATTATATAAAAAATATTTTTTAAATGTTACGGTGTGATGCAATGAATATACTTGTTACAGGTTCTGCTGGTTTTATTGGTTATTATACAGCGCTGAAGTTTTTACAACAGGGCTATACGGTTATTGGTGTTGATGCTATCAATAGCTACTACGATGTTTCATTAAAGGAAGCACGAAATGCGCTGCTGCTCAATGATAAAAACTATATATTTTATCAATGCGATATAGCTAATTATGAGGAACTATCGCACATATTTAAAAAACATACCCCTGACTATGTTGTTCACCTTGCTGCACAGGCAGGGGTGCGCTATAGCCTTGACCATCCCTTTGAGTATATACAGAGCAATATCGTTGGCTTTATGAATATTGTGGAATGTTGCCGACATAATCCTGTGAATCATCTAGTTTATGCATCGTCAAGTTCCGTATACGGACTTAATTCATGCGTGCCATTTTCAGTACATGATACTGTTGATCATCCTGTATCGCTGTATGCTGCTACTAAAAAATCGGATGAATTGATTGCTCACTGTTATTCGCATTTATATGGAATTCCTACCAGTGGTCTCAGGTTTTTTACCGTTTATGGACCATGGGGGCGTCCGGATATGGCATACTTTACCTTCACAAAATCTATTGTTGAGGATAAGCCCATCAATGTGTATAACTATGGAGATATGGAGCGGGATTTTACCTATATTGATGATATTGTTGAGGGTGTTTACAGAATAACCTTTATCGTACCACAGGGGAAACCTCATTTTGACACCATGCACCCTGATCCGGCATCAAGCACAGCGCCGTACCGGATTTATAACATCGGCAATAACAAGCCGGTTTCACTGCTGTATTTCATTGAGGTACTGGAAAAAGAAATAGGTAAAAAAGCAACAATACATTTTTTGCCCATGCAGCCGGGTGATGTGCTTGCAACGTTTGCCGATATAGATGAGTTAACACAAGCCACTGGTTACAGCCCTGTAACTTCAATTGAACAGGGATTGTCATTGTTTGTTCAATGGTATAAAAAGTTTTATACTGTTTAATGTTCTTTTATGGATTGCAAAAGACTATCAGCAGTTGTTCGGTAGGTGCCTTCAATATCATACTGTAATGATTTTTGCAGATATGTTTTTGCTAACGCTATATCATCAATTGCAATATAACATAAAGCAGCATTGATCAATGCTGCAGCCTTTAAGGAGGAATACTGATTCATGCTGTATCGTTCGGTTGCTAAAAAAAACAGCGCCGCTTTTTTATATTCACCAATGTGATAAAAATTTTTACCAATATAATAATTGGCAACGCCCTGTATCAGTTGATTATCAGGGTTTTGCGCAATACATTCCTGAAAAGAATCTATGGACAGGTCATATAACTTATCTTTATAGGCTACATAACTTGCATACAATAAATTTTTATTGGCGATAGTTATTGTTTGAATAAGCTGATTCCAGAAATCTCGATTTTCCTCAATGATACTGCTGGTTGCAACCTGTGAATGTAATGGCCGCACTGACAATAACACTACAGTGAAAACTATGACAAACCGTTTATTGACCATAGTAAATCTCATGCTCCAATAAGTGGTTCTCGCTTTATTAGTATATGCTTTATGGTAGCTTTCCCAACAGAAAAATAAATTTGCTGTGATTCCAGCAATTTAAAATTATTCCATTGCGAAACAATTGTTTCTGGATGTTGCTGCTCTTGCTGTATTTCAGGTTGTTTTATGGAACCCATAGTTTACTCCTTATGGTAGCATCACTTAAATAGTAAAGGCATGATAAAAATTTGTCTACATAAAAAAATTATAATTTTTACACCCAGCAATCTTTTTGCTTTTTTGTATTGACTTTTTAAAAAAGCTTTTTAGGTTGACATAGTCATATTTATTATAAAAAATATGTTGGTTTATCCTTATATATCTAAAAAGGCACTTAAAGGCTGGTATGTCAATAGCAAAAAAGAAAAATTTTATAATTTTGGCGATAGTTCTTTTAATTTTTGTACCCTGCATAATGGGGTATCCGTATAAATTTGACTTTATCACAGTCAATGATATTGTTAAGCAGATAAAAAAGGCATTCTCTGATGTTGATAGTTATCAGGCAAGCTTTGTTATGATTTCTGACCGTATTGGGAAGCGTCAGACTCAGAGTGGAACAATATGGTATAAATCTCCTCATTACCTGCGTGTTGATTTTGATTCTCCCTATGGACAGCGAATTGTATCTGATGGGAACCAGGTATGGATATATATCCCTTCATTGAACATTGTTGCAGAACAGGATTTAAACTCGGGTACACTTTTTTCAGTTGGTACCGGACCTGGTTTAAACAGGCTCTTTTCAAAGTACCATTACCGGTTTGATGGGAAAGAACAGCCTCGTGAGGAAAGTAATAATAGATATTATGTATTATTTTTAAAACAAAAAGAAACACGGAGCGGATTCAGAACATTAAAACTATGGGTTAATGAGCAGTATTTTATTACAAAGGCATATGGTGAAACAGCCAGCGGAAAAAATATAACACTGGAAATAAAAAATGTTACTACAAAAATAGATGTAAAAAAAGGATTTTTTAAGTTTGATCCTCCTTCAAATGCCCGAATAATTAAAAATCCTATGTTAGTAGAGGAATAGCATATGGTGGCAGAAATTGGCGAAACATTACGCAATGCTCGCGAAGCAAAAAGGCTAACATTGAAAGATGTTTCAAAAGATACAAATATAGTTGTTAAATATCTGGAAGCTCTTGAAAATGAAGAATTTGATAAATTTCCCAGTGAAACATATCTATTGGGTTTTTTACGTTCATATGCTGAATATCTGCGGCTGGATGCTGATGAGCTGATACAGGCGTATAAAGGGTATAAAATTGGTGAGAGTTCCACTCCATTAGAAGAGTTAACAAGGCCAACCGGGCTTTCAATTTTTACTCAGCTACGCATGTATGCCGAGCAGTATAAAAATATTTTATATATTGCTGGTATTGGGGT
>DAOLVF010000012.1:27819-29145 GCA_035420565.1 Spirochaetota bacterium
TATATACTGGAGATGGAAAAGTCGGTTGTGTGCAGTCCTATGGAGTCATCACAGAATATAATTTTAACATTGAAAGGATTAACCGAAAACAGAGCAAAGATTAAGGTTCAGCTTACTGCTGCACAGCAAGCAGTTGAACAGGAAGAAGCGGTAAGTGTAGTAACACCGGTTACACCGGGGACCGAGGTGGTAACCCATGATCAGAAGAATTTGAAGATAGTACTTGAAACTGAATTTATTCAAAAAACATATTTTGAATTATATCTTGATGGTAATGAAAAGGTCAGGGGCTTTATACCAGCAGGAAACAAAGAGCGATGGGAAGCTTCAGAATATATTCAGATAAAGATAGGCAATGCTGGTGGGGTCAAAGTTAAAATAAACAATGTTGATTATGTATTTGGCTTGCCAGGGCAGGTAGCAAATAAGGTTATTACCTGGCGGAAGGACCCAACCAATCCTAATAAATATAAATTAGAAGTTAAAGATTGGTGATGTGTTTTTGCCGCAGGAACTTTCATATTATATCATTTCATTAGGATGCCCAAAAAATGAGGTTGATGCAGAGCGGCTCAATGCTGATTTGCATAATGCAGGGTTTGTTCCAGCTCATGGCATGGATGATGCCAACATTATTTTTATCAATACCTGCGGATTTATCAAAGAGGCAAAAGAAGAATCCATTGCAACCATCATGGATGCGATTGATTACACTGCTCATGCTGCCACAAAAAAGCTGATTGTATTTGGATGTCTTACGCAACGTTATAAAGATGAAATAATACATGAAATCCCGGAAATAGATCTGGTATGGGGTTTATACGATAGCTCCATGATTAATGAGGTTGCCCGAATATGTACTGTTGACCTATTAACAGTAACTATCGCCCAAAAACGAAAACCACTTGTTGACAATATTCCCTATGCCTATATTAAAATTGCAGAAGGTTGCTCCAATAATTGCAGTTACTGTGCCATTCCAATAATACGCGGGAAGCATCGTTCGTATGCGCCTGAATTAATTGTAGACGATGCTGCACAAGCGTTGCAGCGGGGCGTAAAAGAGCTTATTGTTGTAGCGCAGGATGTAGCAATATATAATTACGATGGTGTGCTCGTCAATGACCTGATTAGCAGGCTCAATAATCTTGAAGGTACATTCTGGATACGACTTATGTATTGTCATCCCGATCACATTTCCAGTGAATTGATTGAAGCAATGGCAACACTGCAAAAGGTTGTTCATTATATTGATATCCCCTTTCAGCATGCCAGCACAAAGATATTGCGTGCCATGAACAGAAAAGGGAATGCTAAAAGATATTT
>DAOLVF010000012.1:29245-34740 GCA_035420565.1 Spirochaetota bacterium
CCAGCACAAAGATATTGCGTGCCATGAACAGAAAAGGGAATGCTAAAAGATATTTGCGCCTTGTAGAAAAGTTGCGCAACGCAATCCCTGATATAGCAATACGCTCAACGTTTATGGTTGGATTCCCCGGCGAGGATGAAGATGATTTTACTGTCCTGCTTGATTTTTTACAAGAAGCACAGCTTGACAGGGTTGGTGTATTTATGTATTCACCTGAAGAAGGCACAAAAGCCAGTGGCATGAGTGGCATGGTTAAAAAAGCAACACAACATAAACGCTACAACAGATTGATGCAATTGCAGCAAACAATATCATTGCAACGATTGGAAAAAAGTATAGGGCAGGTTGTTGAGGTGCTGGTTGAAGAAAAAGTGGATGCAGATAACTACATCGGCAGAACACAATATGATGCCCCTGATATTGATGGTATTTTTTTCTTGACCGCAGATGGTATTAATGTCAATGATATCGTGCTGGCAAAAATAACTGATACATTAGAATATGACCGTATTGGAGTACTCATTTGAATATACCAAATTTATTGACATTATCACGAATTATTCTGATTCCGCTATTTTTATATTTGATTTTTACGCCCACCATAGAACATAGAATATGGGCGCTTGTTATATTTGTCATAGCTTCGTTAACTGATTTGTTAGATGGATGGACTGCCCGTAAACTGAAGCAGGAAACGGAAACAGGAAAATTTTTGGATCCGTTAGCTGATAAGTTCCTTGTTATTGCGGCGTTGATTGCTTTTTTATTTTTAGATCCTCTCATTCCTCTGTGGATGGTTATCGTTATCATTGCGCGTGATCTTTTGATTACGCTGATGCGATATCTGGCAATCAAAAAAGGTACAACACTAAAAACAAGCCGATTGGGGAAGGTAAAAACAGCCTTTCAGATGATATCAATTATTTTGATTATCATGGTGTTTATAGTTCGCAACTCCATTAAAAATTATAAACTTGAAATAACGCAATTAAGTGCTTTAAAGTACGAAACAGTTTATGATATTATAAATTCAAATTTACAGCACAAATGGCTCATCGTTTGTCCATATTGTATAATGGCAGTAGTGACATTGTTAACAGCGCTTTCCGGCTTGCGATATATTGCAACTAACTGGAGATTATTTGTGCCACCCTATGCAAAGAAGGATTAAATTGCTCATGTTCTGGAAAGAATTTCTTTTTACGGGATTATATACTGGGTATTTTCCAAAAGGCTCCGGCACAGTTGGTGCTTTCCTTGCCTTGCTGTTCTATATCATTATTCACCAGTTGTGTGGAAAGTACGGAATAATGGCAAATCTTATCCTTGTTACTGTTATTCTGTATCCATCAATAAAATTGGGCGATGATGCTGAAATATTTTTTGCAATGAAAGATCCTCAGGCTGTTGTCCTGGATGAGATGCTTGGCTTCTGGGTAACCATGTTATTCCATTCATTTAGCCTGATGTCAGTGTTGCTGGGTTTTATATTTTTCAGACTATTTGATATTGTGAAACCATATCCTATTCGGAAGCTTGAACACTGGAAGGGTGGATTGGGCATAATGGTGGATGATATTATTGCAGGTGTATATGCAAATGTTGTTATCTCGTTGATATTGTTTATTATGAACATCTATGGGATTGTGCTTGTGTAATGTATTAATGCTGTCGAAATAGATAATAGTATGCGGAGGCTTAATGCCAGAATGGTTTGAGGTTGTTTTATGAAACGACATTATATACTGTTATTATTGTTTTTATTTTTCATTTGCAGCATATTCATGGTATATGCTCAAAAAAATGTGGGCGATAGTTCTAAAGATGTGAATTATTGCATTCAATGTCACCTTACGCTTAATGGAAAACCGCGGTCAGTAGTGCTTGAATGGGAAAACAGCATCCATGCAAAAAAAAATTTAGAGTGCGATGGATGTCATGGCGGTAACCACACAGTAAATGATGTAAAACAGGCTAAAGATAAGAAAACAGGGTTTATTGGAAAACCGGTAAAGAAGGATATACCGCAGTTTTGTGGTAGAGCAGAATGCCATGGTGAGGCTTTAACACAATTTAAACGCGGTCCTCATTATGATTCGGTATTAAAGATTGGTTCTCCCAATTGTGTAGATTGCCATGGCGATCATAATGTTCAACGTTCAACATATCATATTATATCCGATAAGACATGTTCCAGTTGCCATAGTGTAGAATATTCACGTGAGCTGGTTAGTTCAATGATTAATATTGAGAAAAATATTGAAGATATTGAAAATTCACTGGAATATCTTAACCAGCGCAATGTTGAAAGCAAAGATAGCATGGTACGATATCTTGAATTAAAGCGGTATTTCCATCAATTGGTGCATGTATTCTCAAAACAGGAAATAGAATTTACCAAAAAATTGGTAGAGGTTGAAATTGAATATTTAGACAAACAATTAACAAACCGTATTGCAACCATTAAACGGCTTGATTTAATCTATATCATAACAAGTGGATTTAGTATTGCTATAATTATTGCTTTTACAGTATATATTGCATTAATACGAAAAAGGCGAACAAAAGTAATGAAAAATTTTCAATCCCGCTTATGATATCCGTGGAGTATTTGTGTGATACAGGATTATTTTGAAAAATTTAAACGATGGTATCTTTTTAACACTGAAAAAATAAAATATGTTGGAAAAAAAAATGATAAGCATACCTGTATCCTCTGTGCAATACGGGATAAAGCGGAGGATGTTGTTAATCTGGAAGTGCATCGTACAGAAAGGTTTATTGTTTCGATAAATTTATATCCATTCAATCCCGGTCATTGTATGATTTTTCCCTTGCGGCATTGTGAGAATATACATGAATTGGGAAAAGAAGATATTGTGGCTCTCCATGAATTGACAATTAAGGTTATCGATATAATAAAACAAGAGTTTAATCCATCAGGTTTTAATGTTGGATTTAATATAGGTTTGTGGAGTGGCGCAAGCATATCGCATATTCATTTACATATTGTACCGCGGTTTCCTAATGAGCTGGGATTCCTGGATGTTATCAGTCATACACGAGTAATGGTTGTTGATCCTCTGGTTGTTTGTGCAAATTTGAAAAAACGATTCAATGCAGAGTAATAGTTACTGTTGTTTGCCAGTTTCTTCTGCTTCAAGGAGCAGTTCAATATCTTTTTTATTTAATTTTATTGTAAAAGGTTGGCTACACATTGGGCAGGAACCAGTAGTTATGCCAACAGCAATATCGCTTATGGAAAGGTTAAGTTTTGATCCGCACAACAAACATGCAAAGTCGCCAGCACGCATCTGATGAGGCAGCATAAATACAACTCCCTGGTAAAGTAGTTTGTTAAGGTTAAGTGGTAAATATAAATTGCTATAAAAATGTCAAGTTTTTTATACTCTGGTGAGATTGTTTAACAAGCTATTGAATCAACAATTGAATCAACAATTGAAAAAAAGTGTTTTACAACTATCGTATGCTCACCATGATATTAAATAGTGAAGTTTTAATAATGTCCCTTGAGTTTTATAAATGTAAGATATAACAGTATGAATAGTAAACGAGGTGATGTCATGACAGGGTTTAGAAAAATTACAGTAACATTGCTTATTGTCAGCATTTTGATTGCTATAGTGATAATTTTTGACGGAGAAATTGTAAAGAAAATTGTTATGTTAAAACCAGTAAGGGTAGTAACTCAGGGCGAAATTAATCGCATGGAAGAAGAATTATCAAAGCTTACTAAAAAAGATGCAAAAACTCCTGAAACAATTAACAAAATTGGTGTTTTATATCAAAATTTAGGGGCAAAATATAATGAAAAAGGTGCATGGGACCCTGCAATCGATGCATTGCAAAAAGCATTGGGGCATGGCAGAAATGTCCCGGTAGTGCATTATCAGTTAGCTATAGCATATGCTAACAGGGGAACGCAGCTGGGAAATAATGATGATATAGATAAAGCTGTGTATCACTATGAAAAAGCATTGCAGATGGAACCAAATTATATTGAAGCAAAATATGGATTGGCTATACTGTTATTTTATCGTAAAAATGAACGTTCTAAAGCCATACAGATTATGAATGAGATTGCTAAACAAAATCCAAAATTTTACAGAGCACGGTTTGCTTTAGCCAGGTTTTATTATGAAAACAAAGAACTTGATAAATCATTATCTGTCTATCAAGATTTATATACAGACCTTGATAAAATGGATTCTACATTAGCAACAGAATACAGACAGGCATGTAAAGAAAATATTCAACGGATTACATCTGAAATGGCACGGTAATGTTGTATGGATAAACAAAATATTTCTGTGGCACTATCGCTCATGAGTTCCGGGTTATGGCAATTATATGCTCAGAATGACCCCGGGACAATATATTATGAATGTGTTTTGCCGGAACAGAGAACTGTACAGGATTATTATGCTACGTGGTATAGTGGCACGCCACTGGAAGAATCAGAAAAGATTATTGAATTGTGCCATAAGCTTAATGTGACTATTATATCATACTGGGATGATGCATATCCACAACTTTTGCGAGAGATAGTCTATCCTCCTGCTGTTATATATTGTAAAGGCATATTGCCCAATAAACCATACATTGCAATAGTGGGTACCAGGAATGCTGATCCTAAGTCAGCCTTTATTGCACGTACTTTATCGGGGACACTTGCTTCAGCAGGTATTGCTGTTGTCAGTGGGTTGGCAGTTGGAATTGATAGAGAAGCGCATAGTGGTGCATTGAAAGCAAATGGCTCAACCATTGGTGTTATGGCTAATGGAATAGATATGTTGTATCCTGCAAGCAACAGGGATATCTACACGGATATTATTAATTCGGGCACTGGATGTGTATTGTCAGAATATCCACCAAAGGTACGGATTAACAAATGGACCTTTGTAAGGCGGAATAGAATAGTCAGTGGTTTATCTCGAGCTACCATCATAGTTAAAGCAGCCCAGAAAAGTGGAGCTCTTATTACTGCCCGGTATGCATTGGAACAGAATAGGGAACTGTTTGTTTGCCCGGGACATTCTTTTGATGAAGGGTATAAAGGTTGTTTCATGCTATTGAAAGAAGGTGCACATCCTGTCTATGATGAGAATGATATCTTTGAAGTTTTAAATATCGGCAGCACCAGAAAAGAAATGGCTATAATGAAGAATACCAATATAGATGATACTAATATGATGGAGAGCAATTTGTTTGCTGTTTATGACAATGATGATATTGTAAAAACATTGAGGCAGGGGGCTATGGAAATTGATTCACTAATCCGTTTGATGGGTAAAAGCAGCGCTGAAGTTCTTGAAAAATTGACTACTATGGAACTGCAGGGTATTATTACACGATCCGGGAATATAATAGCCTTGAACAATAAATAAAGATTGTATGATAGTTAAGAAAATATTAATAGTTATGCTCATGGTGCTCTGGTGTATAAGTTTTGTCCAGATTTTTTCTGTTCCACC
>DAOLVF010000013.1:0-32981 GCA_035420565.1 Spirochaetota bacterium
CTGCTGGCCATTTACTCGCACGCTGAGTCCTTTTTCCGCTTTAGATGAATACTTTACGATTTGATCAAAATAATTTGAAGCTGTTTTATCCGGCGTTTCTTTTATTGATTCCTGCAAATTTAATCCCTTCCCCTGATCAATGACGACAGCTTCAAATTCATCCATAGTTATTATATACATAACTGTAATCTCACGCGTTTCAGGGCCATAATGAATGTTATAATTTTTCCGTATGGTTTCCTGAATAGCGTTTGTAAGTGCCTCATCCATTGATAAAACAATCTCATCAATTTCTTCCCCGGGATAGTTCAATGTGTTAAGGTCGGTTAACAGTTGATTGATGACTGTTGGTACGGTGATAGTATCAGCACTAAAGCTATCGATATACTTTTTTATTGTATTATCATTCATATATTCTATCAAAACATGAGCACATGGTTGATGTTTAAAAACAAAAGTGTTGATGTAATCTGATTATAGCTCTCATTATAACAATCTCCAAATCAACACGAAATACAGTACATCGTTAATTGCAATTATTAAAATCCATATACTATAATGCAATTCATTATTTTGCAAGCTAATTTCTTTATTTTGAGCGATAGTTATCGTATATAAAAAACTATACTACTATAAAGGTATTTTATTTTAAGATCGTTATCGTTTCAACCCACTGTATATTGAATATATCGCTATACAATGCATGGCATCAATAGAACACTATGATAGTCCAGTGCTATTCACCATTGTGCTATCATGCAAGTCTTTATTAAAACATCTATCATCAACTTTTACAATAACTTTCTCCCGTTTATTTTTCTATACAATATACATTTAAAGCTAAATTCATGCCTTTGTACATGTTTTGTAGCAAACGCACTGCAATAGACAACAAACATCTGTAATGATATATCAGGCTTTTCATGTATTGTAAAAATAATGCTCTATGCTCTCCTGAAATGCAGGTTGTGGTAACACCATCAATTAAAAAAATAGTTTTTTTCATCTAATAACCAATTGAAAAAAGGCAGCTTTGTTGCTATTGTGAGTATACAAGGACAGGCAAAATAAAGTTTTATATATGAATTTAATACTTAAATCTAAAAAAAATTACTATTGCAATAAATCACCATAATCTATAACAATGCAACGACAATCAAAAATAATTGAAATATCTTGAAATGGATTGCTATGAAGATTAAACCAATGACCGCTGTTTCTCTCTTATTAGTTTTAGTTCAACTAATTGGATGTAAACAACCAAAAGATTATATCACAGCAGGAAAAATTGCCAGTGGATTAGCCAATGATGTTTTACTGGGGCAGATGCTTATCATTGCTTTGCCATCAGGTGTTGTTGATGATAAGACAATAGCTATAATAAAAAAATACAAGCCGGGAGGCGTTATTATCTTTGGTTATAACCTTACTGATGGCTCCTGCAAAACATTCTGCAATGATCTTCAAAATATTGCTATGGAACATATTGGTATCCCTTTGTTTATAGCCATTGACCAGGAAGGGGGCAGGGTAAAGCGCATTCAAAATGGCGTAACGCAGTTTCCCGGTAATTTTGCACTTGGTGTCATTAATAATCCATCAAAAGTGTACCGGATGGCACAGATTGTAGGGATGCAGCTTAGAATAGCAGGCATCAATATGAATTTTGCTCCGGTACTTGATGTCAATAACAATTTCAATAATCCTGTTATCAATATACGTTCCTTTAGCTGCATACCTCAAGTTTGTGCTAATCTTGGAGCTGCATACATTCAAGGATTACAACAGTCACGATGTATTGCTGTAGCCAAACATTTTCCGGGGCATGGTGATACCTATCAGGATTCGCACATAACATTGCCGGTCATAAATAAAACTCATGCATCATTGAATAAAACTGAATTCGTCCCTTTCAAAAAAGCAATATCTTCCGGAGTAGAATGTATTATGACGGCTCATATTGCTTTTCCCCAACTTGGCATTGTAAAACCTGCCACCATGTCTGAATATTTTTTAAATCATTTATTACGAAAAAAAATGAAGTTTGATGGTTTAATCATTACCGATGATTTAGAGATGAAGGGTATCAGCGGTTATTATTCACAGGGAACTGCTGCTGTTGCAAGCGTTAAAGCAGGGGCTGATATTGTGTTGATAAGCTCCTATGAAGATCATGTTCAGGATATTATCAATTCGTTATCAAATGCAATGTTAAAAAATGAAGTATCAAAAGACAGAATCGTATCAACAGTAAAAAAAATTATAGAGGTTAAAATGCGTTATGGTATCATGACAATCAAAAAAAATAAAATATATAATAGTAATTTTAATGGGGGCGATAGTTACCTGGAAATGATGCAACAGGCTGATACACTGAATACTGAATTATCAAGGGAGTCAATAGTGTATCACTCAAAAAACGATGATTTCACTACATTTATACCAGCCGAAAACAGGAAAGCAACTATCCTTACAACGGATAAGGAAGTTGAGGATATTTTTAAAGCTATAAATGCAGATGTAATACATTCAATACAGTTATTGAAAAATAAAAAAATTCTTTTTATTGATAGTGGATGTTATACTACGAAACAGTTGCAATCAATTATTAAAACTGCAAAACAAAACGATTGCAATACACTTTTATTGGTAACTGGCAATCCCTATCCCTATCTAAAAGAATTTGGCGAGTATCCTCTTTTAATGTCTTTTTCAGATACTCATGAATCATTGCACCAGATGGCGCTTTGCCTGAGTGGTGAATTTACACCAAAATCATCTCATCCCTGTTTAATGATTGATAAATGATACATTCTGGCATATATATTCATATTCCATTCTGCAATACTAAGAAATGTGATTACTGCGATTTCTATTCCATACCGTGCAATCCATCACATAGCAATTTTCAACAAATCAAACATGCATACATCAATGCACTGGTATCCGAAATCATTCATTATTCATCTGAACTAAACAATTATCTGGTAGATACCATATATATTGGAGGGGGTACTCCGTCGCTGCTGCAATGCAGTGATTACAATGTCTTGCTTACTGTACTGCATGATTATTATGCAATTGCCTCTGAGGTTGAGATTACTTTGGAATGTAATCCCGATGACTATTCCAAAAATTATATACAACAACTATCGCACATAGGCTTTAATAGATTTATATTGGGAGTACAAACACTTGATACCAGAGCACATAAGTATATTGGAAGAAAGTCAATGCTTTGCACCATGGAAGAAATACAGGAATTTTGCACTATTCCTGACATTATACCATGCATTGATATTATTGCCGGCATTCCCGTTCAGTCGGTAACTAACTATCGTTCAATGCTCAACAGTATCATTCAGTGTAATCCCAAACATATCTCTGCATATATGCTGACGTATGAAACAAATACACCTTTGCGCTTACGCACAAAAAATCCCCTGCAATATGCAAATTTTCAGCGAATCATGTTTCAAAAAACAATCGATGCGCTGGTGGCATCAGGCTACAACCATTATGAAATTTCCAATTTTTCAATCCCGGGATACGAGTCAAAACATAATCTAAAATACTGGAATTTTGAAAGCTATATTGGTTTTGGTAGCGGTGCACATTCATTTTATAACAACAAACGCTATTACAATGGTACCATTGATGACTACATGAACGATGCAATTGCAAGCCGTACGGAGGATATACGCACACAACCGGACAGCGTCCTTGAATATTGTATGAATAAGCTCAGGTTAAAACAGGGATTTATGATCAATGACATGCGTAACAAAACAGGGTACCTGCCGGCTGAATCATTTTACCAGTCAATACATCGTTTAATTGATAAATCATTATTAATCATGCAAACCTGTGATGGTGATATCTGCATTCAATGCACGGATGAGGGGATGTTCATGCTGGATACAATACTGCTTGAATTAGCAAGCAGTGTATCATAGCAATTGAATGATGATTGATTGAAAAAATTAAAAATATGTATTGCCATAGTAATATGTGTCGGCAAATCAATGCACTAAAAAAAGGTTGTTCTGCTTATCTAAGCTTAATATTATTTACACTATATCAAGTAAAAAAGATGGGAGTATTAATCTTTTATAACAAAATATTTGCTATAAATAGAATTGATCCTCGAATAGTAATCCGCAAGGCGGTCATTATTGATTTTTTTAAAGTAAAATGTCAACAGTTGGGAACCACGTATAATATAATTGTTTAGATCTCTTCCTTTTAATCCTTTAATTATTTCAATATTCCCTTTTTCAATATAGGCCAATCCCATGGCAATATATCGCTGTAAATTTGAAATATCTTTTGCAAGCTCTTCATCGTTTTGGGCTATAAGCTTTGAAACTTTGATTTCATCAAGCCCCCCTGACAATAAAAAGTATTTTTTTATTTCTTTCATGGAAGCATTGATAGTTGCTCTGTTGACTGCATCCTTAAATAATGATGAAAACTTTTCAAATGCAACCAGTTTTTCCTGATCTGATTCAGGCACAGTACCAAACATTTTTTTGTATAAATCAAATGCAATCTTTTCAACCTCCTGACAATCCTGATCAGCATTTATCACTGATTTTAATTTATGATAATTTTTTGGATTACGGTCTAGTATTTTTATATAAAGATTAACGCCGTTTAATGCTTCTAAATAAATGGGGAGATTATTTGAAGAAAAATCTCGTTCAGTATATTTTTTCATTCCTTCAATAATCATTGAAGACTGTGCTGTGATGAGCAGTGCATCCATGTCAGGCTGGAAATCTCTGGATGACCGTTTACGGGAACTATCGCCATAATCTTTTCCCGAATCCAACACCGTATTGTTGTTTGCTTCAGGTTTATTCTCGGGTATATTGTCCTGTATATCTATCTCATCATCCAATTTAAATAAATCGTCATCTAAGGTAAAATCATCAGGTTGAGACATTGATACAACCTCACTGTAATAATGGTATATGTTCTTACTCTACAGGATATACATCAATAGTGCAAGCTAATTTAAAGTATAATTATTCTCAGATTGAATCACTGCCATACATCTCAATCCTCAATTTTTTTAACTCAGCATTCATATAGTTCCATGTATAATCTATCAGCTCCTCTACACTCATGTTTTTAAATTTTTCCGGTGTTATTTCATCAAGTACCCGTAATATTATAGGATGTTTTCCATGATAGTCGATACTATATTTAGGAAGGGCAAATCGTGTACCTTCTATGATAATGGGCATTATGGGAAGATTCAACTTTTTTGCTAACAGAAATGCTCCCAACTTAAATTGTTTTAAATGACCATCCGGCGAACGTGAGCCTTCGGGGAATATATACACCGAACTACCTTCTTTTAAATGCATCTCACACTCATCCATCATCTGTGCTATACTTTTTTTATCGCCTCGCACCAGTTTGATATATCAGTTCAATACCATATTCCAGCCTATAACCGGAACCTTAAATATTTCTGCTTTTGACACCCATTTAAAATGTTTATATAATCTGAATGCAACTAATATGTCAAGCTGTGACTGATGATTGGAAATAATGATATACGGTTTACTATTTTTGATCTTATTTCTTCCCTGTACAGTAATTTTCCATGGTGGCATAACATAGGTATAGAGTGAACCCCAGAAACAGGTAAAAAGATGAAGTAAACGCAACCTTTTATCAAAAGGGTAGGTCATAATCCGGATAATGACAGCAATAATAAAAAAAATCAGCGAAGTTATAGCTACAAATGTAAAAAATAGAGATGTTATTATTTTCCCTTTCATACTGTATGATATCTCCCGTGAAAATATTTGTAATGATTGTAATAATCAATTTCAAAATTCATAATTAATTTATCATGAATTTATGATTAAGAAAAAAATGTAATTTATTCTATCACACAATATAATTGTTTTATTAGAAATTTTCAATTATTCTTTTGTCAAGCGTATTATGATTATTTATAATCGTTGAATATATTCTAAAAATTGTGGTATAAATGTAAAAATATCCTCAACAATACCATAGTGTGAAACATTAAAAATGGGAGCATAGGGGTCTTTATTAATGGCAATTATTGTTTTTGCTCCTTTAATTCCTGCAATATGCTGCGAAGATCCTGATATTGCACATGCAATATAAACCTTTGGTGATATGCTTTTTCCCGTAATGCCAACCTGTTTGCTATATGGCAACCAACCGTAGTCGCACACAATACGTGAACCAGCTACGGCACTGTGTGGGAAAAATTTTGCAAAATTATAAATCAATGTCAAATTATCCTTTGATCCAATACCTTTCCCCACACCAATAATAATATCGGCTTCATCTAATGATGAATCTTTATTCTCACTTATTATAAATGTACACCATTGTTTTATAGCAGTATCTATGTTGATTTCAATTACTTTATTAATTAAATCGTCAGCGTCTTTTGCACCATACTCGTCAAAGCTTCCTGGTGTAATACTTGCAACAACAGGTTTATCATCAACTATAGAAACAAACTGGTCTAATTTACCAGAGTAGCTTCCTCGTGCCAATGTGAGATGCTCATCATATTCTATGGTGTGTACCTGCGTTACACAGTGTGCGTTATATTCAATGCTTACTGATGGCAAAAAATCAATGGTAAACGGTGTATGCAATCCAATGATGTAATGTGCCTCAATGTCATGAGCTATCGATGCAATTGCTTTACTTAACCCTGGTGCGTTATAATGATAGATGCCCATGCCAATTACTATTGTTGTAACATCCGGGCGATAGTTACTGGTAATTTTTGCATCATTGCATGGAATAAGCAAATAGACAGGTGTAGTTATATCCTTTGCTATTATATTGGCAGCGGTAAATAATTCTGCAGTTGCTGGATTTATCTGGTTGTTTTTAATATCTGCAATGATAAGTATACTCATAATCTAAACCACTCCATTACGATGTAAAATGTTATATAATTCAACAACCTTTTGATCGGTGCTTCCTTGAATAAATTCACATTCAGTAGTTTTTTGAGGAATTGTATAAAAACTATGATATTGAACCTGCGATGACATTATGGGTTTTATAATGTCAATGTGTTGTTTCTTTGCACGGAGAACATTTGAAAGCGAAGGGTAACGCGGCATGGTACTGCTTGATTGAACTGTAACAACACAGGGAATTTTTAAAACATATTGCATCGAAGTTTGAGCATCCAGTTCACGAGTAACTGTTATTTCATCATCATTAGTTTGTATACTGGTTACTCCGGTAGCATAATTATATCCCATGATAGATGCAATAAGTTGCCCGGTTTGCTGATTCATTGCATCCTGGGACATAACACCAGTAAAAATAATATCATACTCTTTTTTTGCAAATTCAGTTATACATCGTGCAACATAATATGGTATAGCACAATCATCATCTCCGGTTACAATATGGTATGCCTCATCAGCGCCCATTTCAAGTGAGCGACGCAAAGCCTTTTGTACTCGCTCCGGTCCTGATGAAATGGTATGAATATAGTGTGTTAAACCTTTATCTTTTATTTGCAAAGCCTCCTCAAGTGCATATTCATCATATCGATTAATAACATACACGGTTTTTTCGTCATAATACGGTTTTGTTTTTTCCAGATAAATTTTAGCATTAACATCGGGTACCTGTTTTATGCACACTAATATTTTGTATGGTATACTCACAATAGCTTCATCTCCTGTATGGCATTATTGAACAATTGAACATATAGCAAACAACTCTCCCTGTAATTTTATTTCTTAGTGATGAGACCATTATATAAAAATATTTTAAAAAAATCAATAAAAATAACGAACGTTCGTTATTTTTTTCTTGACATTTATGTATGGGAGTTAATAATGCTATTAATAATTCAAAATCTTTTTAATCTGGTGAATTATGAGTGAGATACTATTAGTCCGTCACGGTCAGGGTTCTTTTGGACAGGGTGATTATGACAATTTGTCTGAAAAAGGGCAAAAACAATCCCTTATTTTAGCTGATTATTTATATAACTATCGCTATAACAATAAACAAATTGATGTAATTTATTCAGGAACATTAAAAAGGCAACAACATACAGCACAAATACTTATTGATTATTTTCTATCAAAAGGCATGCAGGTTCCTTCATTGCAAACTGATTCACGATTAAATGAGTATGACTCAATCAATATTATAAAAACCATATTTCCCATATTGCTTAATGATGATCCGCACCTTGATGAAGAGATAAAACAAATATATACTGATAAAAAAGCTTTCCAGCGCGTTTTTGAAAAAGTTATGCTTTATTGGATAACAACCAAAACATCATTTGAAGGCATTGAATCCTATGAACATGTTAAAAAGAGGGTGAACAGCTTTGTCACTGAAATAACAAAGAATCATGGGAGAGGGAAAAATATTGTATTGGTTTCTTCAGGAGGCATCATTGGAACAACTGTGCAGATGGTTCTTGGTTTTAGTGATGAAACCACCATGCAGTTAACATGGCAAATAGTAAATACATCGATGACACATCTACGATATAACGATAAAGCTCTGGTATTGGCTTCATTCAATGCATATCCTCACATAGAGTTATTACAAGATGCATCGATGAAAACGTACAGGTAAACTATATTTTAATGGAGGCGTTTTATGGATTTTGAAATTTCTGATAAGATGAAAACAATTTTAGAGCTTATTGATGAATTTGTGGATAAAGAGCTTATCCCTTTAGAGCAGGAGTTTGTAAGTAAAGATATTAAAGCAATGATGCCTGTTCTGGAAGAAAAACGAAATATGGTTAAAAAAATGGAGCTATGGGCACCTCAGGTTCCAAAAGAATATGGTGGCATGGGTCTTGATTTAGTAGAGCATGGGCTTGTTTCAGAATCACTGGGCAGGACTCCGCTGGGACATTATGTGTTTGGTTGTCAGGCACCGGATGCAGGTAACATTGAAATATTGATTAAATATGCCAATGATGAACAACGTGAAAAATATTTGTTACCGTTAATACAGGGCAAAATACGAAGCTGTTTTTCAATGACCGAAGTTGATCTGCCAGGGTCCAATCCGGTATTACTGGATGCAACCGCAGTAAAAGATGGCAATCAATATGTAATAAATGGGCACAAATGGTATTCGACTGCTGCCGATGGTTCTCAATTTTCTATTGTCATGGCTGTCACCAATCCGGAGGCTCCAGTTTATTTAAGGGCAAGTATGATTATAGTTCCTACAGATACATCAGGTTTTAATCTGGTGCGAAATATCCCAGTTATGGGACATGAGGGTAGTGGTTATTTTAGCCATGGCGAGATATTGTTACAAAACTGTCGGGTTCCGGTAGAAAATTTACTTGGTCCAGAAGGACAGGGTTTTGTTATAGCTCAGGAACGGTTAGGTCCTGGTCGGATTCACCACTGTATGCGATGGCTGGGTATATGTAAGCGATCTTTTGATTTAATGTGTTCACGGGCTAATAAGCGTATCATTGCTCCTGACGGTAAAACTTTAGCTTCCCGACAGATAATCCAGGAATGGGTAGCTGAATGTGCTGCTGAAATACAGGCAGCAAGGCTTATGACATTACAGGCTGCGTGGAAGATAGAGCACTTAGGACAAAAAGAAGCCAGAATAGATGTTTCACTGATAAAATTTTATGTGGCAAATGTAATGCAGAAGGTAGTTGACAGGGCGCTACAGGTGCATGGTGGTTTGGGCATGACTGATGATACCATTCTTGCATTTTTCTACCGTCATGAACGTGCTTCGCGCATATATGATGGTGCAGATGAAGTCCATAAAACTGCAGTGGCAAAAAGGATATTGTCAGGCTATGAAGGCAGAGAAATCAGATAATTTCAATGAATTATTCATTGATAATTACAACAATTTCAGGAAGAGTATTAAAATCGTTCTGGATGAAATTGTCACCAAACTGTATGATGATAATAAACAGCTTATCAAAGTTAAAAAGTCTGATCAATCCATCAATAATCTTAAAAGGATTATAAACACTGCTATTAGTATAAGTAATAAAAAAGGCTATGCTGCAATGAGTATGCGAGAGCTCTCACGTGCTTCATCGTTAAGCATAGGAGCTCTCTATTCTTATTTTCCTTCTAAAGATGAACTTTTACATATTATTCAACAGTATGGACGAGCTGCAGTTGAAAAAACATTGTCGAGTGCATTAAGCAAGGCTTCATCCACAAAAGATAAATTATATAATTTTATCCATGCACATATATTTATAAGCGAAGCATTGAAAGATTGGTTTTATTTTTCATATATGGAAACACGATATTTTACAGGGATTGAATATAATAAAACTATCGAAAGTGAGCTTTTTACAGAATCATTGATTGATAGTATCATAAAAGATGGAATAAAAAAAAGTGAATGCAAATCAAATTTAAACAGCTCATTGATTGCATCAGTAACTAAGGCAATGATGCAGGATTGGTATCTTAAGCGCTGGAAATATAAAAGAAGAAATATACTACCCGAAGAATATGCATTGGAATGTTTTAATATTATTTATAACTATATACATAACGGGTAGATTTTATATAATTTATTTATAGAAGGAGGAGTTGCTGTTATTCCGTGTATGGCATCCATAGCAGATAAAAGCGTATCGTGAACCTCATTATAAGGCAAAGTTGAGTCATGTTAGGTGGTATAGAAGAATCTCCTGTATAAACGAATAGATTCTACGAGGCTGTGTCCCTCAGAATGACAAAGTGGCAATGTGCCATTCTGAACGGAGTGGAGAATCTCATTGTTTTGAGAAAGGGGAGATACTTCAGTTGTTATCGCTCTTTCAGAACGACATAAAATGCTGTATCCCTCAATATGAGAATGTTGTGCGTGTTATAATGAATCATCTCTTTAAAATGGTTTTAGGAATTAAAGTTACATATTTGCATTACGAGTCAAGCCCGTAATGACAGAAGTTAATAATTCTTTTCAAAGGAGTTTATTGTATGGAAAATTATATAGATAAACCAGCAGATATTCGTGAAGGCGAGGACATTGATAAACATATACTGTTTGATTATCTGGTTAACAATGTTTCTGATATAAAAGGAACTATTGAAATAAAACAATTTCCAGGTGGTTTTTCAAACCTGACGTATTTTATCAAAATTGGCGATAGAGAATTAGTATTAAGGAGGCCTCCTTTTGGTAAAAAAGCAAAAACAGCTCATGATATGCATCGTGAATTTGTAATATTAAAAGCATTGAAGCCGGTATTCCCTTATTGTCCAGCTCCATTAGTATATTGTGATGATGAATCCGTTATTGGTGCCCCATTTTATGTTATGGAAAGAATCAAAGGAATAATACTGCGTAAAGAATTACCACAGGGATTGAGCTATACACCTGACGAATTTAAATATTTATGTGAGCAGCTGCTGGATATACAGTGTCTGCTTCATTCTTTACATTATAAAGAGTTAGGACTGGAAAATTTTGGAAAGCCTGATGGTTATATTGAGCGACAGGTACATGGATGGATAAATCGTTACAATGATGCTCTGACCCCTGATGCACCATCATATACCGAAATAATTACGTGGCTTAAAGAAAAATTACCTGAAACGCCGACTAGAGCAGCTATTATTCATAACGACTATAAATTTGACAATGTGGTGCTTGATAACAAAAATCCAAAAAAAATAATTGGTGTATTAGATTGGGAAATGGCAACGATTGGTGACCCTGTCATGGATTTAGGGAACTCACTTGCATACTGGGTGGAAAAAGAAGATCCAGAGGATATGCAACTTATTCGTTTAATGCCTACCCATCTGGATGGTGCATTAACACGGAAAGAACTGGTCAATAGATACCATGAAAAATCAGGCATAGATATGAGCGATTTTGATTATTACTACTGTTTTGGTTTATTCAGGTTAGCAGTTATAGCCCAGCAAATTTATTATAGGTTTTATCATGGTCAAACTAAAGATAAGCGTTTTTCTACCCTGATTCTGGCGGTACAAATACTTGAAAAACAGGCTAAACGGGTAATTGAAAAATCACATTTATAGATTTTAATCGGGACTTCTTTCTAATATTTCTTTTGTCAGGTTCATATAATCATCAGCTCCATTGCTGTTTGGTTTATATTCAAAGATTGTTTTTCCCCAGCTTGGCGCTTCCTGTAACAATACATTTTCACGAATTAATGTCTCAAACAATTTACCGGGCAAACGTTTTTTTGTTTCATCTATTACTTCTACATTTATTTGCTTTTTAGGATTATACATGGTTCCTATTATACCCGTTATTTCTATTTCTTTATTTAATCTGCGTTTTACCATCTGCACTGCTTCAAAAAGGTTATACATGCCATGAAATGGTAAAAACTGAACCTGCAAGGGAACAAAAATTTCTTTTGCAAAAGCAAGGGCATTCAAAGTTAAAATTCCTAAAGAGGGTGGGCAATCAATTAAAATGAAATCATAACCAGAAATATTTTCAAGAGCTTCCTTTAACAAAAATTCTTTTGCGGGAAGTGGAATAAACTCAATATCCTTTAAATCATTTTTAGATGGTAAAATATGCAGACCATTTCTATCAATTAAGATTTCTTTATACGCAATCTCACCCTTCAGGATATTATATATTGAGTAAGTCAGATTATGTGGATTATAACCAAAATGATAGGTTGACTGAGCTTGATGATCAATATCAATGACAAGAACTTTTTTTCCTATAATTTGTAATGCTGCTGCAATATTTACCGTACTTGTTGTTTTTCCAACACCTCCTTTGTTATTTGAAATAGCAATTATTCTCATGTAATTAATCCTTAATATTTTTTATAAAACTCATAATTATTGCATCGATTAGATATCCTTGTTTATTTATCGCACAATTAACAAACGTATTATACTAAAAATTATTAATACTTTTATATATGAATTGCTATGTTTTTTGCAATTATAAAAAATTTATTTTGCCATAATTATTTAAAAACAATGATATTAAAAATAAAAATGGGGATTATTCAAAAATAATATCAAGATTACAGTACAATAAATATTGAATTCCAGCTATGCTTAATCACTGTAAAATACAAGTAAAAAATTTTTATGAATATATGGAGCAATATGGTTTGATGTGTGCTATTTTTTTAAAATTTACCAAATAGGTAAAGAATCAATAAAATAGGTTTTATGTGAATTATAGGTTTTATAAAAAAAATTAAATAAATTGTAATAAAATGTTGACAACAATAAGAAGTAATAGTATATATGTATAATAGTATGAATTGTATTTTGGTTTTGTCTCTTGTGAAATTTCAATATGAGGTTTTTTAGAGGTTAAAAGCAAAATCAACATACTGAAAGGCTTTACGCCGTATTTTATTTTTTAAGGAGTTTTCACATGCCCAAAGGTACAATTAAGTGGTTCAACGAAAAAAAAGGTTTTGGATTTATTTCCAAAGAAGACGGTAGTGATGTTTTTGTGCATTATACCGGTATTATAGGTAACGGTTTCAGGACATTAAAAGAAGGACAAAGGGTTGAATTCGAGATCGAAAGCAGCGATAAAGGTCCGCGGGCTGTTTCCGTTAAAGCGATATAATGAATTATTCATTTTAGAAAACCACTTTGCAAAAGCCGCCTTCTGGCGGCTTTTTTAATTACTATATCATTTTAATTTTTTAATGCCTTTTCCGTTTCACGTAAAAATGTTTCAAAAAGTTCTTCATGGTCTATGCCGTATGCTTCTTTAAAAAAGTCTTTTCGTATCATTATAATCTGAGTGATGCCAAAAACTTGCCCCCATAATATGAGCATTAATTGTTTTGGTGTTAATGTTGTTTTGATTATTCCGTCATTAATACTATATTCAATAGCTTTTATTATTAATTCAGTATCACTATCTGCAATTTTTTGACACTCAAGCTTATAGAAGCTCATTGTATTGCTGTTGGTTACCGGATAATACATGCAATTACGTGCTTCGTATGTCATGATAAGATTAAAATAATCAGGATATTTCAAAAAAAAATTATAGAATGCCTTTCCCATGCTGTATAACCTTGTATGACCTTCTAATGGATAGTTGAATGCCTCTTCCAATTTTTCATTAAATAATTTTAATCCATTCAATGCAACAGCTAAAAACAGCTCTTCTTTATCTTTGAAATAGTGATATAAAGTACGTTTATTATATCCTGCTAAATGGGCAATTTCATCTATTGTGGTTGCATCAAATCCCCTGGTAAAAAACAATTCCTGTGCTATTTCAATGATTCTGGCTGTACGTTGTTCTTTATCCCATTTTATTCTTTCTTCTTTTTTCATAGCAGTAACTTTATATTCCTTTACGTCATTAATAATCTGGTATTAAAAAAATCTTTATGATATATATGTCAAACAAAAAACAGTTGACAATTACACTAAAGTGAAATAATATTCACTATAGTGAAATAAATGGAGGTGGTATGAATACTGCTATCTTTTTATTATTGATTTGTTTTTACCTTTTGATTCCGGCGCTCATCATTTACGTATGCTATAAATTTCCATCAATTAATAAAATAGGTGCTGTATTGTTATGTTATAGTGCAGGCATCACTATAGGAAATATAGGCATATTGCCTGAACAGGCAAAGTCTATACAGGATATAAGCTCCAACATAGCTATCATTTTAGGTTTGCCAATGCTCCTCTTCACAATAAATATTAAAACATGGTTCAGGTTAGCCGGTAAAGCACTACTGGCGTTTACACTGGAGTGTATTGCGGTAGTTATTGTAGTATTTGCTGGATATTTACTGATAAGGCATATAATTCCTGATGCATGGAAGATTGCCGGGATGCTTTTAGGGGTATATACAGGCGGAACACCAAATTTAGCTGCCATTAAAGAAGCATTCAATGTTGATTCAACAACTTTTGTAATTGTTCACACCTATGACACTGTACTTTCAATGGTATACATTATATTTTTAGTAACTATCGCACAAAAACTTTTTTTAAAATTTTTACCGCCTTTTAAAGTAATAAATAATGAAAATGAAGAAGATAAAAATGCAAAGACTGGTGAAGATATTAGATTGTATGGCGATATCTTTTCCAAAAATATTTTGAAAAATCTGGTTATAGCTTTGCTTTTATCAATTGTAGTGGTTGCAATTTCACTGGGTATTGCCGGTTTGTTGCCAAATCAATATCAAACGATGGTTGTCATTTTGGCAGTAACGACAATAGCAATTTTGCTTTCACTTATTCCGTATGTACATAATCTTAAACGAACCTTTCAGTTTGGGATGTATCTTATTTATATTTTTTGTACTATTGTTGGTTCGATGGTAAATGTTGATAATATTATTCATATTAATATACCGCTATTGTTTTATGTGTTTTTAGCAATTTTTGGGAGTTTATTGGTGCATGGTATATTGTGTAAGATTTTTTCCATTGATACTGATACCTATATCATCACTTCAGTTGCAGGCATATGTTCACCACCATTTGTTCCAGTGGTTGCCGATGCACTCCACAATAAATACATTTTATTGTCCGGTATTACTACCGGTGTTATTGGCTATGCTATTGGCAATTATCTTGGCATAACATTGGGATATGTTTTCAGTTCTATATAAGTAAAATAATAATAATAAATAATTATTATTATAGGAGGTATCGCATGGCAATAACACAGCTTCCACCAAACGGTATTGAATACAATAAGGTTTTGTCCATGATGAAACAGTATCGGAAAGATGATGCTAACTGGAAACAGGGAAAAACATTCAGCCTTGTTTATCATAGAGATGATGCACACACTAAATTTTTGCAAAAAGCATTTGAACTATACTTTGATGAAAATGCGTTAAATCCCATGGCTTTTAAAAGCCTTAAGAAGTTTGAAAATGAAGTGGTAAAAATGACTGCAAACATGCTGCATGCAGGTCCAGAAGCCTGTGGTACCATGACATCGGGTGGAACTGAAAGTTGCTTGCTTGCTGTTAAAACCTATCGCGATAGGGCACGTTCATTACATCCGTGGATTAAAAAACCGGAAATGATTGTTCCTGAAAGCATCCATGTCGCTTTTGAAAAAGGAGCAGAATACTTTGATGTAAAAATTATACGTGCACCTCTGGATAAAAATTTTAAGGTGGATGTGAATGCTGTAAAAAAACTTATAAACCGCAATACCATACTTATCATTGGTTCAGCTCCATGCTATCCGTATGGCACTGTTGATCCAATTGCTGAACTTGGTTCCATTGCGCATTTAAAAAAAATTCCTTTGCATGTTGATGCATGCCTTGGCGGGTTTTTATTGCCATTTGTTGAAAAATCAGGCTATGATATCCCCCCATTTGATTTTAGAGTGAATGGTGTTACCTCAATGAGTGCTGATGTACATAAATATGGATTTAGTGCTAAAGGTGCTTCAGTCATTGTATACCGTAGTATTGATTATTTGCGCCATCAATTTTTTATTTATGAAAATTGGCCCGGTGGTGTTTTTGCGTCACCTGCTTTGCTGGGCACAAGGCCTGGTGGAACTATAGCAGCGGCCTGGGCAGCAATGGTAGCACAGGGTGAGAAAGGATACATAAAAAATGCAAAAATAATTATGGATACTTCCAGAAAAATACAGCAGGGGATTGAATCAATAAAAGGTATGGAAATAGTGGGCAAACCTGAATCCAGTGTTTTTGCATACCGTTCGATTGAGCCTGATGTGAATACATTTGCTATTGGCGACATCTTAGAAAAAAAGGGATGGCATGTTGACAGGCTCCAGCGTCCCGATGCTCTCCATGCTATGATAACCCCTATTCATGCAAAGGTTGCACAACAGTTTATCAATGATGTTAAAGAAGCTTTTACAACAGTAAGGAAAAATCCTGAATTAGCCTATGAAGGTGGTGCGGCAATGTATGGTATGATTTCCCATATACCGATGCGTAAAATGATTCGGAAAAACATAGCAAAAATGATGGAAGGCATGTACGGTCCTGATGGTGCAATACCAGATTTAAGTATGGATGAAACGGGTGGTGAAGATTTTGCCATGAAAGCGGGCAAATGGTATCTTAAACTGAAAGATACATTTAGCAAGAAATAGTAGTTTGCTTATGCCATTCGTATAGTGCTATTGATAATGCTACTGTTGCATTGAGGGACTCAACCACCTGTATGGGTATGGTAACACGGATACAGTTTTTTATGCTGTGCAATCCCTGTCCTTCTACACCAGCAAGTAAAACTGCATCTTCTGGAAAAGTAAAATCGTATATATTAATTCCTTCAAGGTCTAATGCTATAATTGGATACGATAGTTCTATGAAATCAGGTTGATGTTGATAAAGTGGAGGACCCTGCCATAAAGTACAGTGGAACACTGCACCTGCCGATGAACGTATTGCTTTAGGATGAAAGGGATATGCGGCATTTTTGCATATAATAATATTGTTAACACCAAATGCTACGGCACTTCGTATAGCCGCACCAACGTTGACTGGATCCTGAAAAGGAATCATGAGCGATAGTCCCTGAGTATCCATATTCCATGGTGTTATGGGTGGCACATCAATAACCAGAATTGGCTGATTATTGCCCAGCACATCAATCTCGTTGAAAAGTGCTTTTTTTAATAGAATAATTCTTTGATGTCCAAAATCAGCGATTATCTGCATCAGTTCAGTATCGGTTTCAGCATACTCATCATACAATACAATATAGCGACATAATTGTGGATGAGAAGAGACAAGCTCTTTGATTATTTTTTTTCCGACAACTGTCGACATGCTGCATTTTCTTGGGTCAGTAATAATTTTTTTTAATTCCCTGTAACGTTTATTGTCCCCGGAGGTTATTGCCAATCCATCGCCTGATCTTCCTTCTTTATTAATAAAATATGTTTTTTTTATTATTCCATCTGTTTTTTTATAAACAATAAGTCTTCTTTTATATGATGTGGCAGGCAATGTATACGGTTGATCCATTATCTTTGAATAACTATCGCACAAAGTTATATTTTCTTCATCCACTGATGGCCCTTTCATCAATAAAACAATATTCCCCTGTTGCAAAAAATGATGACATCGATGCAGGGTTTCATCTATTGATTCAACTGCACGAGTAATAACACCGCTTACTTCAAAAAATGACTTTTCGGTTACAAGGTGAGGGTATATTTCAATATTATTGAGTTGCAAAGAATTTTGAACAATAGATAAAAATTGTGTGCGTTTATGCCGGCTTTCAGCCAATATGAAGCGTTTATCCGGATAAACTATTGCCAATGGAATGCCGGGAAAACCTGCGCCGGTTCCAATATCAAGGAGAGGTGAAGGGATGGTGATAAATTTTGTGATAAATAATGAATCGACAAAATGTTTAATGATAATTTCATCAATACTGGTAATGCGGGTAAGATCGTGTGAAGTATTGTACTGTAATAAAAGATGTAAAAATTGATTGAAACGGCTTATAATTTCTTTGGTATAATATAGTGATGCTTTTTCAAAGTATTCCTTAATTAGTTTTTGATACATGGTAATGCTATTACCATAGCACTTTCATAGGATTGATAAGTTTATTATATTGCCATAATGTAAAGTGTAGATGTGGGCCTGTAGACCATCCGGTTGAACCAACTCTTCCTACAAATTGCCCTGCTTTAATATGCTGTCCAGGGCGAACGTGTATTGATGACAAATGTCCATACAATGTTTTAAAACCTTCATCATGTTGTATAATAACTGCTTTTCCGTAGCCGCCCATCCAGCCACAACTGATTACAACACCTCCCCGTGCTGCTCCAACCGGAGTTCCATAAGGTGCTGCTATATCCAGCCCATTATGGAAGCCCCACTGCCTGAAAATGGGATGTAACCTTCCACCGTAAAAAGATGTTAATCGTCCGCCAAGAGGTGATCTAAACATTTCTCGTATGGTAAATTGCTTTGAAAGCTGTGGAGTCATAACATCTGCTTTAGGACGTGCATCGACAACAAATACGGCAATAGGTTTTTCTGGTTTTGATACAATAGATTGCAAACGTAATAAAAATAGGGATGGCGTTAATACATTTTTTTCAGATACATCATAGAGTGAGTGGAGAGAATTTATTTCATTAATATCTGCAACAAAATGGAGAACCCCTTTTTGAGATGGAATAACTATCTTCTGGTCAACTTTTGCTGTAATAGATTCCCATAAAGGATTGGCTCCTATCAAGGTATCAATGTCAATCTTGTGTTCTTTTGCTATCTTCCAGAAATTATCACCCTTTTCTATGGTTTGTATGGTAAACTTTACTCCGGGTATAGTAAGCGTTTGTATATACGCTATATACTCATCATTATTGGCAAAAACATCAGCCGGTTTAAGCAGGCTATTATTACTATCATATAATGAGTTATTCATTAACTTGATTATACAAAATGCAAAACCGAGCAATAGAGTTATACAAAATGTTATACTATAAAATAGCAGTTTATTATTAAGCATGTTAATACCTTAATTTTTTATTAATTTTTTTTTTGTTGCTTTATTCATTTACCTAAAAATAATTTTTTAATATAACTTTGTAAAATGTAATGTCAAATATAAAAATGAATCTATACTATAATAGTTATATTGCACATGATCGTTTGTGAAAACAGGTATAAGCAGAATAAGATTTATCATATTGTAACTAATAAATAAACAAAATTTTAAAGATGCCAATACTATAATTATCGAATAAATGGTGTTAATGAATTATTTAATAATTGATTACTATGGATGGAAAGTCTAGCTGGATTGTTTTTCACGTCAACAATTTTTTTATTCAATAAGTAAATCTCTAATAATTATATTGTTGATTCCCTTTGTAGACGCAGGCATTGGTAAAATTTTTATTATTTTTTAAAAAAACATTTTTAGAAATTTTCATACGATTTAGAACAGTGAAAGAAGTGTTTACAGGGACTGCTTATACGGATATAGCATTGGCATGAACTCAGTGTAAAATACCAGAAAGAAAAGGTATAGTTAAAAAAAGTTACATTTATTATATTTTCATTGAGTGATGATGATATCTTGCCTAATACTGCAATATATGATTTTCATAGATTGCACATCACAGTAACAATTTTAGACTGAGGTATAAAAAGGGATATAATTATTAATCCTTATTAGTTATATCAAATGGAGGATGCCATCCATGATAAATCAAAGGCAAAAAACAGTTGTTATCATTGGTGCTGGTTTCGGCGGATTATGGGTTGCAAAGGAACTATCGAACACCAATTATAATGTAATTCTTATTGATAAAAACAATTACCATACTTTTTTACCGTTACTGTATCAGGTGAGTGCTGCAGAAATAGAACCTGAACAGATTGCTTCTCCGGTACGATTTATCATCAGAAATACAAAAAATATACGTTTCATACGTGGAGAAGTAACAGCTATACACTATGCAAATAAAACAATAGAATGCCTTGGACAACATATACCATTTGATTATCTGGTGGTAGCTGCAGGAAGCGTCAATAGCTATTTCAATATTAGTGGAGCTTCACAGTATTCCTTTCCATTAAAAACACTGGATGATGCAATGATACTCAGGAATCACGTTTTATCCTGTTTTGAAAGAGCTTCATTTATTGATGATAAGAATCAGCGGAAAAGATTGCTTACCATTGTCATTGTTGGCGGAGGTCCTACGGGGGTCGAGTTTGCCGGTGCATTGGCGGAGCTGGTTCATGGGCCGTTACATAAAGATTTTCCGGAGTTAGATTATGAAGAAATCAGTGTTTGTTTGATAGAAGCAGGCGACAGGATATTAAGCATGTATCCTCCAATCTTATCTGAGTATGCAAAGTCTGAATTAATAAAAAAAGGTGTTAACGTTTTGACCCATGCTAATGTTAGTAAAATAGAGGCTACTGGCGTTTACCTGAACGATAGCCCAATAATCCCTACAGAAACAGTTGTGTGGACAGCAGGGGTAAAGGGTGAAATGATAAAAAGTGATTGTAACCTGAAAATATCTACCAACGGGAGAATACAAGTTAACGACAATCTAAACATTCCAGGATATGATGATGTTTTTATTATTGGAGATTTAGCACAATATAGTCAGGATGGAAAGACATTGCCTATGATTGCACCGGTAGCCATTCAGCAGGGTAAATATGTTGGACGACTTCTACAATTAATAGCTAAAAATAAAAAAGCAAAACCATTTCACTATAAAGATAAAGGCAGTATGGTTACCATTGGACGCAACCATGCAGTAACACAGGTAGCTGGTTTGCATTTAAAAGGGTATATAGCATGGATTATCTGGATATTTATCCATATACTCTATTTAATTGGATTTAGAAATAAACTTTTTGTTATGATCAACTGGGTATGGGATTATATTTTCTTTGAAAAGAGTGTAAGGCTTATCTTACCTCGATGCTGCGATAATCCTGATAACACTACATGTAAACGAAGGTTTCCCAACAATCATTTTTGCAATTAATAATCAATGAGCCAGCGACCAGGATCGAACTGGTGACCTGCGCATTACGAGTGCGCCGCTCTACCAACTGAGCTACGCTGGCACAATGCTGCACATGGTTTATATGTAAGCTAATAGCACTAATTTTTTGTCAAACGAAAAATATGCCATAACCTGCAAATCATAATTAAATCCAATAATCATTATTATAAATAGAATTAGATTCAACAAGGCATCATTTAAAAATAAAATGTAGTCTATGCAGATTATATTTTTATAAAATATTCTTGATTATTTTAACCGATTTATTATATGTAAACAAAGTTACTAAAAAAAAATATATATAAGGGGTATGGCAGTTATGGGTTCTATTATACTGTTCAATTCGTTTTCATTGGGCACAATTATACCTATAATTTTTTTCTTAACAACAGGATTTTTTTTATACAATACAAAAGATAAATCAGAAGCTACCACCATATTAGCTAAAGCTTTAATTATACTGGGTGTTTTTAATTTTGGATATTTTATATCATCAAGTGTTTATCATCCATTGGCAGCATATCATCGATGGCTAACCATTTTAACCATATTGCTGGGGATAGCATATCTGGGATACTTTTATTTCTTTTATCCATCTCCAAAAGCTCCCCGTGCTGCTAAAATATATATTATCATGGGTTATATACTTTCATTTGGTGCACTGATTGCTTTTATCATTGTCTCGTTGCAGTCGGATATTGTATTTTTATTCAGAGGGCACTATTATGATTTTGATGCTGATGAGATAAGCAAGCAGATAGGTGTCTTAATAATGGTTGGAATTTTATGTTCTTTTATTGTACTGTGGTGGCGTTTTTTTACCAGCAATAAAGAAGAAAAAAAGATCTTATTACTTTTGTTTTTATTCACAGTGATAGGTACCGTCGTTCCTTCCACCACCAATACGCTGAGCAGGGAAGGTGTTATTGATAGAGACGTATTCCATACGGCATGGACATTGTTTAACCTTTTAGGTTTCTTTCTTGTCTTTATAGTTTATATCAATAATTCAAAAGAACGATTTTCATTTTTAGGTAAACTCATCGGGATTATACTGGTAACTGTTTTGTGCTTACTGCAGATTATAGGATTTATTGTTCTTAAAAAGAATGAAAAGGATTTTGATGAAATTTATTACCGTTCTGCTTTGTTAGCAGTACTCAACAATCAAACTATGGATAACTATATTTATCACGCTACATACAATATTGCCAATAATACATGGACACAAAATCTGCCAGATAGTTATAATAAAGATGACATTGCAATGGAGATGAAACATGCATATACATGGAATATGATTTTTTCACATGCTGAAAATAATACTGTAGAGGGGTTGCAATTATTATTGGATAATACCCCTGTATCGTTTCAGGGATATGTGGCAACATTACGGTATTATATTGAGCAGCATAAAAACACCATTGACTATAGTGCATTAATGGCATTTTGCAGGGAACTTGATGCGAAGGTCTATCATTTCCACCATAAGATATCGCAATTAAAAGGCCCTAACTTCAGGAATGACCTGAAGTTATTATTACCAAAACAAGAACCTATATTGCAACAATTTACCAGTGCCATCGCCAATTACCTTGAAACAACTTCAAAAGAAGGTGAAGAGTTAAAACATGACATAACACAGTTCTTAATCCCGGTACAATTTCCCGGAATGCGAACATACCATGTTGCAACTGATGGTCAGCACGTTGTTGCTTATCGATACATAAACAATGAAATTATTCATGAGATAGCTTTCCCTTATACTGCATATCGTTCATTTATGCATTCAACTGTCGCCATATTAATAGCAATTGTTATTATAGTATATGTATTTATCCGCTTTGGGATACGATTATTTTTTGCAGGCATCCTTGTTAAACCTCTTCGTCAGTTAACTGATGGTTTGAAAGAAGTTGATAAAGGCAATTTTGACGTTGCCATACCGGTACAGTCCGGCGATGAATTTGGTTATATTACCAGCGCTTTTAATAAGATGGTTGAATCGTTAAAGAACTTGTTCCAATCAACACATGCAAAATCAGAAGAAGTAAAACGATTGAGCTCTGATCTTAATATTTCAGCTACCAAGTTATATGATATTGCAAGGGAACTATCAACCATTGTAGAAGAAACCTCCAGCGCATACGAAGAGATGTCATCGTCGTTTGAATCCAATCTCAACGCAATTCAACAGCAAGCTAACAGTATGGACGTGATTAAAAATGATATTGAATCAATAGATGCCAGCAGCAGTCAGGTGTCACAGCGAATAACGCGTTTATCAAATTCTATTGAGCAAGCTGTAAAACAATCTGAGGAGGGAGAAGTTACCATTACCAAATCAATCAATGCTATTGAATCAATAGCTGAATATTTAAAAGAAGTTGAACAGACCATTGTGAATATCAATGAAATAGCTGATAAAATTAACCTGCTGGCATTAAATGCTGCCATAGAAGCTGCACGAGCAGGAGAATCCGGTAAAGGATTTTCAGTTGTTGCTGATGAAGTAAATAAATTAGCAGATCAAACCACTGACATAGTAAAGGGGATTCATGCAACCATTGCCGATCAGGCTAAAATGATCACCAATGAAATACAGTATATTAGTAAAGCTACTGAAGCTATTAAAGCTATTCGAAAAGGCATTGGTGAAACCTTTAATGTACTGAAAGACACCGTTGATTTTACCAACGAATTAGGGATAAAAAATCAAGATATACGATCAAAACTTGAAAAATTTAAAGAATTATCCGGGTCAGTGTATAATTTTTCGATGGAGCAAAAGGTTACCATTGATGAGTTAACCAAAGCGGTCAATGCAATTATCGAAATAAGTCAGAAAGCGCTTGAAAGTGCTGAATTTGTACAGGGGTTTTCAAAAATCCTTGATTTAAGTGCACAAGAGTTAAGTGAAAGTATAGGATATACTGCTAATTCTAATTCTAATTCAGAATCTGACAATAATACGTAATTTGTATATCGGATTGTAGTATTTAGATTGTAGTATAAAGTACAACATCTTTTATGTTTATAAATTTGTTACTTTAAAATTTTTTAAAGAAAAATTATTGATTTGTTGCTATATTTGTATACATTATTTATAGTATTAATCATTCAATTAAATATATTAATTATATTCATGAAAATTATACTATTTATGCGTAATATGGAGGGATGAAATGCCTACCTACGAATATGTTTGTACCTCTTGTAATAATAAATTTGAATTGTTTCAGTCTATAAAGGATGAACCAGTAAAAACATGTGCTCAATGCGGAGGTGAAGTTAAACGTATTATAGGTGCTGGAGCCGGAATTATTTTTAAAGGATCCGGCTTTTATGTAACCGACTATAAGAATAATTCTAATGATAAGTTAATTAAATCTTCTTCAGAGCCTTCATGTGCTTCATGCCAATCCAAAACATGTGAAGCTAATACAGAATCGTAGAATAATAGAATAACTATTTTTTTATCATCAGATTTCTTTTCTGGCGATAGAGTGTATACAGATACTTCTCTATCGCAATAATACCAGAAGCAGGAATAACTTCACCATTGAGTTTTTTTCCTACAAGTGAATCGCTAAATTCTTTTATTGCATCATACGATCGCATAACAACGGGAGATACAAGAACATATTCAATATCCGGGATTAATAATTTCTGGCTTCTTCGTGGATATAACACCTTCCGTGCATTATAAATGGGGATTACTATTTTTAATCCTGTATTTCTTAATTCTTCAATTAATTCATTTATATCTGACTCATTTTCATCAGTAATATCAATGACCTCTGTCATGGCTATAATATTTTTATTAATTGAGCTGATAGTATCATAAAAATTTTTTGTTTTTTTACTTAGTTGATGAACCGGTGATGAAAATACATGAGTTTGTGTAATAGGTTTTATTATTGTCTTTCTTTTAAATAGAGAAAGAAATGCATCAACAAATCGTTTTAATAATGATTTTTTTTGCTTTGTTTGTTTTACAATGGTAACCGGCTGCGATGGCAACTCTTCAATCTTTTGTTTATCAAAGTCATCTATAATTTTTTGTAGAATTTGTTTTTGTTCGCTATTAAGTGATAGTTCGTCATATGCATCCCCTGCAATAATATTTTCAGCAATTTTAATTAAAATAGCATATGTTTTTTTTATTTTATCTTTTTCCAGATAACCTAACTTTTCAAATTTATCCCTCTGATAATTGATTAATTGATTAAGCTCTGACAGATAACTAATCAATACCGTTCCATCACAATAATAGCGATGATTATCTTCAGGATTAGTAAAAGCAATTACCTTTGCATTTTTACAATAATTTGATTCACGCCATTTTTCAATGAGTTCTTCATCTATATCTGGCAAACTATCAATAATATCTACCTGCGTACATAATTTGTGTTCATGTATAAATGAAACAATATCATTGTTATAGGTATCAACAGGATCAAGCAGGGCGTCAACTTTTAATAGACAAGATCTGAAAGCATGAGTATTTTTAACCTCCGCTAAATCACTTTCATTAAGTAGCGATGCTAAATCTTCCAGAAGCACCGTAAATATGTAATCCAGCTTGGCATCACGGTAATCACTGAACTCATTTGATATAATACCAAATCGTTTAAGCCTGCGCAAAAGCATATCAGCATGTTGAGATATTATATTTTTCAATGTTTTAAAATTAATAGAACTTTTAACGCTCTGATAATTTTCAGCATGAAAACAATAATCTTCAGCCAGCTCAATATGACTTTTATCTATGGTAAAATGCTTGAATGTAAAAATTGTTTTACCCAATTCTGATTTAATAATCCTGTTTAAGTCATTTTTATTAATGGATTTCTTTATAAGTTTTGAAAGATTAAAAAGACGATATTGCTTTAACAGCGCTAATAAATTTTGTTTTGATATTTCATCTCGCATTGCCTGCAAACGGTTAAATTCTTCTTCAAGAACATCAACGCAGTACTCTTCTTTCTCAATTATGTTTAATTTTTTTGTTTTTTCTTCAACATTAAAAGTAAAGGTGATAAGCTTTTGCACATGATTGGGATAGGCATTGCAAAGCTGTGTTACCAGATAACTAATCTGGTTGTTGCGAGAAGTAGTAAAAGGTATGGGAATATTTCGCGAGGATTGTAAAAACTGCAGTGTAGCCATTTCATGTTTGCCATCAGGAAGTGATAATTCCTGCATTTTTACTATTTCAGATAAAATATCATAAACATGAGGTTCCTTTGCCAGTAGCCCTTGAACAAACGGGAATTGTTTCATTTTACTTTCTGTGTTCATATTAAAATGGTGAACATTTTAAGATAAAAAAACATAGATAGGTATCATAGTGTGTCAGCAAAACGTATTGATTGCTCATGATTGCCATTTACAAAATCTTGAAAGATAGTTGTTCAAAATATGGTAGGTACTATAAATTAAGTAAAGTACTTTATTAAAAAAAAGGATTTTTATTTAGCAACAAATGTTTATAATGAATATATCAAACATAAACCAACATAAACCAACATAAACCATGTATAATAATACACAATAAACACAGCTAAATAGAAATAAATAGAACAAGTGGATATTTGAAAGATTAAAATTTAGACTTTATGCTGAAGTACAATATTTCAAAACCACTGTATTGTGACAGTTTTAATATTATGTAGAAAAGAGATTGTAAAAAGTGGAGTTTCAATAATAATTATTGTTTTGTTAATTTATTTAATAGAAAGTTTATAACCTCTGATTGCAAGATTGCTATCTGTTCACCAGATGTCATATCCTTAATGGTAACAGAGTTATTGGCTAATTCATCCTGACCAACTATAATGGCAAATTTTGCCTTTTCCCTATCAGCACGTTTAAACTGCGTTTTAAATCCTTTGGTAATTGGGTCAAAATCACAGGATATATTGTTTTTCCTTAGAAGATTGGCAATGTGCATAACTACCGATGATGCAGTTTCATCGGCATAAATAATATATACATCCAATACATCGGTGAGCGTCGTTTGCTCCAGCAACAATTCAATACGTTCAATACCGGCAGCAAAACCTATGGCAGGAGTGGGTTTGCCTCCAAATAATTCAACCAGATTATTATATCGTCCACCAGCAGCAAATGCATTCTGTCCACCTAATTGCGCGGTAACAAATTCAAAGGTTGTTTTTGTATAATAATCTAAACCACGTACCAGAAGTGGATGAAGGCTATACTTGATAGTATGTTTTTGTAAAAGCTTTTGAACGTTATCAAAGTGCTCGTTACAAGCTTTGCATAAAAATTGTGTTATCTTTGGGGCATCCTGTTTTATGGCAACACAGCTTTCAACCTTACAATCTAATAATCGTAATGGATTGGTATATAAACGTTTTTTACAATCATCACAAAGTTCATGCTCATGGTTTTTATAATAATTGAATAACTCGGTAATATATGGTTTTCGGCAGTCAGGACAACCAATTGAATTTAATAAAAGCTCATAATCATGAATGTGTAGTTTGGTAGCAATATCGTTCATAATGGATAGTATTTCAAAATCAAAATAAGGATGATCACTACCAAATAACTCCGCAC
Source organism: Spirochaetota bacterium (assembly GCA_035420565.1). Taxonomy (GTDB): domain Bacteria; phylum Spirochaetota; class UBA4802; order UBA4802; family UB4802; genus UBA4802. The sequence continues at coordinate 28,126 of DAOLVF010000013.1, forward strand.
CAAACTGGTTAAACTGTCGCAATCTTCCTTTTTGAGGTCTTTCTGCTCTGAACATAGGTCCACAATAAAAAAATTTGCACAGTGATAAACGATTATATTCGCCATTTTCAACATAGGCACGAACCATGGAAGCTGTACCTTCGGGCCTGAGTGTTAAGCTTCTACCACCTCTATCTTCAAAGGTAAACATCTCCTTTGTCACGATATCCGTTGCGTCGCCAATCCCTCTTGCAAACACCTCTGTATACTCCATAATGGGTAATATCACCTCTCGGTAATTATAGAGTCGGAAAACCTCTTTTGCGGTATTGATAATATAATTAAATCTGGTAATTCGGTCAGGGAATATATCCTCTACGCCTGGCGGTTTTTGAATCATTGCGGTTCTCCTTATCCAGTATAATCTATAATCGTTTGCGCACAATTGCCCATCTGTCAACAGGTTTATCAAACACTACGGTAGCATAGGTGTTTGGTTGTGCCATTTCACATTTTTTGCCATCAACCTCAATGTCAATAACTATCGCCCCGCTATCCCTTATACCATTGTTTGTTATGGGATAGATGATATCCAGATTATCACCTTTATAAATAGGATTGAAAGTTTTAATAGTACTTTTTTGTGCGTCGGATTGAGTGCAATATCCCATGAACAATGCTTTTTTGATATAAGGCACTCCTTCAAATGGTTGATTGGTAAACTCATGGAAGAGGTCATCAGTATACGGTCTGTGGCTTACCAGGTCCAATTCATTTGTCCAGAAATTTTTATAATGGCTGCTGTCAATACCGTTGTTATAGCAATCGATAGCATGGCGATAGATGCGGACGGTATTGGCTACATAATAGAGTGATTTCATCCTGCCTTCAATTTTAAAAGCATCAACACCTGCCTGTATATATTCATTGATCCTTTGAATGAGGCATAGATCCTTTGATGATAGTATCTCAGTTCCATTATACTGTGCAACTTCCAGATGATTGCCTGGACGCTTTTCCTCTACCAGTGAATAGTTCCAGCGGCAGGGATGTGCGCAATTACCCTGGTTGGCGTCGCGCCCGGTGAGGTAGCGGCTGAGAAGGCATCTTCCAGAATAAGCAATGCACAGCGCACCATGGCAAAAGATCTCCAGCTCACAGTTGGTATAATCACGGATCATTTTTATTTCATCCAGTGTTGTTTCCCTGGCTAAAACAATACGAGCTATCCCCTGTTTTTGCCAGAATTGAATAGCTAAATGATTAAGAGTGGACATCTGCGTTGAAAGATGCAGCTTACATGTACTACCAGCTTCCTGTAAAAGCAAAGCCATTCCGGGGTCAGATACCATGATTGCATCAAATGGGATATGGTTAATAACACGTATGTATTCTTTAACGGGTTGTATGTCTGTTTCATGGAGAAAAGCATTGAGTAAAAATATTGCTTTTACTTGATGGTTGTGTGCGTAGGATACTGCCTTTTCTATATCTTCAACAGAAAAATTTTTGGTTGTTGCACGCAAATTAAATTGCTGACCGCCAAAGTAGACGGCATGTGCACCATAGTGAACAGCAAATTGCAGTTTTTCAAAATTACCAGCAGGTGCCACCACTTCAATGTTTTTGTCTGTCAATAAAGCCATTTTTTATTCCTTTCTGGTAATAATCAACTGCCCTTGAATGCTCTTGTAATGTTTTTGAAAAATAATGTGATCCATCGTTCCGTGCAACAAAAAATAAGTAGGCAACATCTGCCGGGTTGTATGCAGCAAGAATCGATTGTTTACCGGGATTGCAGATTGGTGTTGGAGGAAGCCCTGCAAATTTATAGGTATTGTACGGTGTATCCTCGTTCAGGTCATTGTAGGTAAGCTTCTTACCAAATTTTTTTAAGCCATATTGTACGGTAGAGTCACAATCCAATCGCATCTTTAATCGCAAGCGATTATAAAAGACGGCAGCAATCAATGGTCTTTCGCTGTTGATTTTAGCTTCTCGTTCAACAAGCGATGCAATGACAAGCATATCATGCACCGATACATTTTTCCCATCAACAGAATTTTTTATTTCGGTGATTACCTTTTTTGTTTGATTCACCAGACGGATAATAACATCGCGAGGATCGCTATTCTCCGGTAGCAGGTAGGTGTCCGGGAAAAGATACCCTTCAGCACCGGGAGCCGGTATTCCAACTGATGTCATAAAAGCTGGTGATTGTGCATAATATAAAAAGTTACCTTCTGAACATATATCATTGCTATCAAGCAACCTGGCAATGTCATACATGGTAAAGCCTTCGGGAATGGTTACCTTCTTTGTAATAAATCTTCCCCTTGTTATTTTATGTAATATTGAAAAACTATTCTCACCTTCATATATGCGATAGTTACCAGCAATAACATTTGTTTCGTTGAGTAATCTTCCCATAACAATAAAAAATGAAGCGCTTGTTATGACATTTTTTGATTTAAGATAATATGCAGTCTGATGTAGATTCATCCCGGGACGTATGGTGATGATATCTCCATGCATGCCTGCTGGAGCATGGTTAAGCAACCAGATAATACCAATAACTATCGCCACTATAATTATGAGTGATACAACCAGTGATTTAATTTCTTTCATTTAAACGCTCTTTAACTTTAAATAAATAATGTGTTGACTTAAATTGTAAGGTAGCTATTTAATTACTTTGATTTTCAATACTATTATTTTATCAATAAAAAAACACATGAGCAGAAAAAATATCATAATAGCGCTATGTATACTATGTTTTGGGTTTATAGTGTATGGACAGGAAGGTATCAAACTTCAACAAAAAAATGCCATATATCACAACAAGAAAGGATGGGAAAGCCTGCAGGCGGGCAATGCCTATTCAGCAATTGTATCTTTTCAAGGTGCACTGTCGCAAAATCCCAAATATAAAGAATCCTTATTAGGATTGGGGTATGCCTATGTGCAAACTCAGGGATACAATGAATCAATAAAGTTGTTTGATAAAGTATTGAAGCTCTATCCGGATAATGAGCAGGCGCTTATGGGCATGGCAAAAGCATATACCGGACTTGGCAGATATAAAGAAGCGATGAAATTATATGATAGATTAAATGAGCTGTCGTACGCAAACAATGAGTCGCGTTACGGTATGGCGTATCTGTACTATAAAATGGGGAAAATGCTGTGGGCAAAACGGTTGTGTGACAGAATTTTACAAAATGATCCCTATTATTATGATGCATTGCTATTATATGCTGATATTAAGGCTAAAGATAAACGTGTTGATGATGCAATAGATTTTGTTAAAAAGGCAATAGATGCAAAGGATGATTATCCTGATGCTTTTGTTAAGTTAGCTGAGATGTTATACCTAAAATATGTTTATTCTGGCGATAGTGCCTATTTATTACAAGCTACCGATGAATTACAAAAAGCCCTTGTTATGAACAAAACACATCTACAGGCAAACCGCGATATGGGTTTTTTGTTGTATGTGCAGGGAGATTACCAGAATGCTATTACCTACTATGAGTCAATTGTTAATAACTATCCCTATATAGTCAATAATGAAGTATTGTATAATGCAGGGCTTATGTACGAGCTTACCGGAAACATTATGAAAGCTCTGGAATATTATACAAAAGCTCTTTCAAAAGATAATCTTAATAGTATGATAGCCATGAAGATGCGGCAATTAAGCTTGCTTGAACATATTAAGATTGGCCATCCTGTTCGGATTCAAAGTAGCAACGATGACTTTGCCTCATCGCAGGAATTACGTAAAAAAGGCTTTCCAGATTTATCCATGCTATTTTTGCGATTATCATTAGCATTAAATCCAAACAATATTACAGCACATCAGGAACTATTACGTATATATGAAACGTTAGGTTATTTTGAATTATACTATGATGAAATAAAGAAAATGCATTCAATTAATCCAACTCAAAAATCACAGGACTTAATGAGCATCGCAGTATTCCAGCGCAGGGATAAACTTTTTTTTAAGCTGGGATATGATAAAGAGGAGATTCCCCGTGATGTTCCTAAAGTATTAGTGCTTGATTTTACTCCTGATGTTCCTGTTCCTGCTTTTGCAGATGCTGGCAGCGTCTTTGCAAATTCTATTAACTTTGCAATGGGTCAATTTGGACGTTATCAAAATTTCCCCATGTCTCAAAGGTTATCTATCATTAAAAGCTTATCGTCAAACAATTTGGATGACATTCTCAAAAATCTTAATGATAAAATGAACAACAATGAAATTCCCCGGATTTCGTATTTACTATACGGTGAGTATAATCTTTCAGGAAGATATATTGAATGTAATGCTAAACTGATGGACGCAAAGACTGGTGTGGTGATAGCTCATTTTACTGTATCCGATAATAGTAAATATTCAACACATACCATTTCGATTGATCTGGCAAAAAAAATGTATGATACAATACCATTCAGGGGAAAAATTATATCATATTCGGAAGATATGGCAGTCATAAACTTAGGAACTATTGATGGCATAGAAACAGGAGCCCTTTTAGAGACGTATGTAGAAAATGAAGATACCATAGAACAGGATCAATTAAGAAAAAAAGTTGTTTTTAAGGTTTCAGAAACAGGAACTCTCATCTCTTTAGTAAAACCTGTAAATCCAAAAGATATTGATTTAATTGCTAAAGGTTCAGATGTATTTCCAGTGAATAAGAAAAGAGCAAAAAAAATAAAGTAGCAATTTTAATAACTTAAAATTACCTACCATTTATAGTAAATAGAACCATATTATTTAGTGTATATAAAATTTCTGTAACTAAATTTCTATATTGTAATTTAATAATAAATCTTGACATATAAAAAGCAATTTATACCATTGTGCA